>JBGSYE010000710.1:0-2655 GCA_041751075.1 Chthoniobacteraceae bacterium | reverse complement strand
GTGGCGCGGAGCTGGCCGAGCGGCTGGCTGAGGGAGAGTTCGAGGAGTGGATCGAGTTTCATATGTGGTGCAAAGACTCCCGCCGCTGGCGCACGTTGTTAAGCCCGAAAAGCGCACCCGCTGTGCGTTCTGAAGGCGGGTGTCAGATCAGGTTTCCCCAGAGCCTACGCCATGAGCGACTACGCGACAGGCATCGCCAGTGTCCCTATGGATGAGCTTTTCGGTGCCCTGCGAGCAGGTTGGGTTGCGCGCCGCTCTACGCGGGCTGCGATTCAGGGCGGTTCATATTGGTGAAAAGATGCGCGTCCTCCAGATCCACCTTGACCGCGTCGATCACCGCGTTCCGGGCAGCGTCGCGCAGGAAGACTTGGAAAGATTCATCGCCTGCCCGCAACCATCTCTCGGCAGCGGGAAGCATTGCGCGCGGATAGACTGCGACAAGCGGCTCGAAAAGACCGCTCCGCATCGGGACAACACCGCGCCCGCGATCAAGGAGCGCTTGCAGATAGCCCACGGACATTTTTGGCAAATCGACCGCCAGCATGAGCAGGTGCGTTTCCTCACAGCGCCGCAGCGCCGCGACGAATCCGCTGAATGGCCCACATCTCGGCTCAGCATCCTCGACCATTTCGACACCCCATCCGGGCCTCACGCCGGAGACAAACAGCCTCTCAGGCTCGAGGGCGCGTAATAGACTCAATTGCCTGCGCCACAGCGGCACGCCCTCGATCTCCACCAGTGCCTTGTCCCGACCGAAACGCGACGAACGCCCCCCAGCCATCAGCACCGCGTCAAACTTCATGCAGTTCCGCTGCCCCGGTTCGCAGCATTCCGTTGCTGAGAATACGCGCTCTCAGCCCGCCACGACCTCGCAGCGCCGCCTCCGCTCCCGCGTGGAAGGCATCGTCCATCCAGGCGCACGGGCGGCATTCTTCGGCGCCGGCAAAAGTCACGCCGCCGAACTCGAACTTCCGTCCGATGAACTGGTTTAGATCAATCCCGCGCGTGATGACATTTCGCCGATAGACCGAGGGCGCGCGATCCCACACCCCAAACTGCTCGCATAAACCAAGATGAGTTTCCTCGGCAAAGAAGGTGATCTGGCCCTTGTAGTTATCTTTGAAACTAAAGAACCGATCTCCTTCGATCCCTCGCCCGGCGACACATCGAACCTCGCTGCGCTCCTCGATTCCATTCGTCCCGGCGTGCTGGCCGTGGCGTCCGAAATAGTTATGTCCCGCCGAGACGTAAAGGTGCCGGATTTCTCTCATGGCGCACCTTACAAGCGATGGACTGCAACCGCGCAAGCTTTGTAGGAAGGCTGCCGGGAATAGGGATCGAACGCGGGAAAAGTGAGGAGGTTGGTCTCCGCGTAGTGCATGGGGATGAAGACCTGACCTGCTTGCACCGTATTCGTCAGGAACGCGGTCGCCCGCAGTTCGCCGCGCCGGGAGGTCACGCGCACCGTCGAACCCGGAGCGATGCCCAGCCGCTCGCCGTCCTCGAAGTTGATCTCCACGTAGATGCGCGCCGGAGCCAGCTTGCGCAGCACGTCGCTTTTCTCGGAGCGCGTCCCGGTGTGCCATTGCGACGAGCTCCCGCGTCCGGTCAGGAGCAGGAAGGAGTATTCATCGTCCACATACTCCGGCATTTCAGTTAGTTCCTCATACATGAATTTAGCCTTTCCGTTTTGATGAAAAAACACGCCGTCCTCGAACAGCCGACGCTCGGTCTCGGGCGTCGCCTCACTCGCGGGCCACGGCAATTGCACGCCGACCAGCTCATCGAGCATTCGGTAATCTGTTATGCCCGTGATGTCGCAAGGCTGGCCGCGGGAGAGTTCCTTCAAAATTTGAAACACCGCCTCGGGTGAAGACCAGCGCTGGAACATCTCCCCGCAGCCCCAGTAGTGCGCGACGAGCGTGAAGATATGAAAGTCCGCCAGCGCCTGCCCTGGGGCCTGCGCGACTTTTTTCAACAAGCCGAAGCGCCGCTCGGAGTTGATGAACGTCCCCTCCTTTTCCCCCCACCCCGCCGCCGGCAGCACGAGATGCGCGCGCCGCGCCGTCTCGGTCGTGTGATACATGTCCTGCACGACGAGCAAATCGAGCTTCGCGACGAGATCGTTGAAGGCGCTTTGATTGATCCACGAATGCGACGTGTTGGTCGCGATTACCCACAGAGCCTTGATCTTGCCATCGGCGATGCCTTGCACGATCTGGTCGTAAGCCAGTGAGTTCTGCGTCGGGATTCGTTCCGCATCGATGCCTAGCAACCCCGCGACTTTTTCGCGGTGGGCGGGATTGAGAAAGTCGTATCCGCCCATCAGCCCCGTCGTGTTCGAGTAAAGGCGCGACCCCATCGCGTTGCACTGGCCGGTGATGGAGTTCGCGCCGGTGCCGGGGCGACCGATGTTGCCGGTCATGAGCGCGAGGTTGATGATCGCCTGCGCCGTTCTCGTGGCCTCGTGGCTTTGATTCACGCCCATCGTCCACCAAAACGACACGCGCCTGCCCTGCGCGATCGTCGCGGCGAAATGATGGATCTGCCCGACTGTCAGCCCGCTGATCTCAGCCGCTTTCTCCGGCGTGAAGCGGGCAACAAATGCGCTGAACTCCTCGAACCCGGTTGTGTGCGCCTCGATGAATTCTCGAT
>JBGSYE010000709.1:0-5621 GCA_041751075.1 Chthoniobacteraceae bacterium | reverse complement strand
CCGATGCCCGCGCGCTCGACACCACGGCGCCGGTGCTCTGCGCCGAGATCGACCTCGCGCACCTCGCCGCCGCGCAAGGCCACGACACGATCCGCAAATATCGCGACATCCCGCGCTTCCCGGCCGTGACGCGAGACATCGCGCTCCTCGCGCCGCTCGCGCTCCCTCATGGCGACATCGAATCCGCGCTTCACGCCACGCGCGAACCGCTGCTCACCGACGTCGCTCTCTTCGATGTTTTCATCGATCCGAGCGGCGCGCGCGTGCCTGCCGACAAGAAATCTCTGGCATACTCCTTGACCTATCGCGCACCGGACCGGACACTCACGAACGAAGAGGTGAGCGCAGTGCATGGCCGCTTGAAAGAGCAGCTCAAGACGCAACTCGGCGTCGCGCAGCGGGAGTAGTTCTTTGATAGGAAAAGTTGAGCGTTGAATGTTGAGAGTTGAGTGGCGCCCCGCGCCCGAGCGGTGCTCGGAGTAGTAGCCGCGCGCCACTCAACACTCGCCACTCGCCGCTCGACTTTCTGCAAATTTGCCCTGCTGTGTTCGAACAAACGGCGGTAATCCCGAACCGGTAATCACAATACACTCAGGAGACCGGGGTGGGCGGTTGTAGATCATGCCTTCACTGGAAGATCGAAGCCCGTCCCAGGTCATCCGCCCGTGACCTAATGGGGGAACGGGAACACTGTCGCGACGGCACGAGCGGGGCAATCTCCCAGGCGCTTCGGAACTGACGGCTGAGTCGTTCCGAAGCGCCTCTTTTTTTTCGCCGGCGCGGCGCGATCTGTGACTCGCAGTCGCTTGATCGGCGCCGGGTCTCTCGCTGGCGTGCGGAATGTGTTGAGTTTTTGCCGGGTCGGGAGCGGCTTGAGTGAGAGGGCTTTCAAACCGGCTCTTGCTCCGTATGTCCGTTTGCGGACTGTGAATGCAGCGGACGAAAATCCCGGCCCCCACATCCAACCGAACGAACCTATGAAACCAAAAACCACGAAACGGAACTTCACGAAAGCCGCAGTGGGCGCGGCCATCGGCGGCATCATCGGCGGACCGGTGGGTGCGGTGGCTGGAGGGATCGCGGGGCATGCGGCACCCATCGAGACGAGCGCCGAAACGCGGAAACCGCGCGCGAGCCGTCCGGAGGCGGATGACCCGATCGTCCACGCGCACCTCCAGAGCATCCTGGTCCCGCTCGATTTCTCCCGCCCATCGCAGCGCGCGATGCGTTTTGCCGGCGAGTGGGCGATGCGATTCGGCGCGGAAGTCTGCCTGTTGCATGTGGTCGAGCCGACCGTCGCCGTTACGGAGTTTGGCTCGGTGCCGGGGAGCACGGACCAGCGCGCGCTCGTCGCCCAGGCGAAAACCGCCCTCGAGGAACTCGCCCGGAAGGAATTTCCACCGGCGGTGCGCGTCCGCGTCGAGGTCCGCACGGGGGTGCCGTATGATCAGATCGCCATCGCCGCCCGGAAGCTGAAGTCCGACGTCATCATCATCGCCACGCATGGCCGCACCGGACTGAGCCGCGTGCTCATGGGCAGCACCGCCGAGCGCGTGGTGCGCCACGCTCCGTGCCCGGTGCTGACGGTGCGCCGCAGGCAGGCGGGCTGAGGGCGGCGCGGATCCGCCCACGCATTTGCGAAACGAGACTCATCGGATGGCGGAACGAGGAATGAGCGAATGCGGACAATCCACGCTGAGATTCATGAGATCCGAATACTCGACCGCGGCCATCCGGCCCCGCTGCGAGAGCGGGCGCGGTCTCTGGCTGCTGGGCGCGGACTGCACGGGGGCGGCCAGCAGGAGGGCGGAGAGGTGGAAGGGCGAGAAGTGCGCGAGTGCGCATGGCGGCTTGTGCTTCATTCCGACGAGGCCCGCTCCGCTCGGGCAGGCGGGATGGTTGCGTGCCTCCAGCTTTGACGGCGCGCGCCACGGCCTTCACCTTGTCGTCGGAATCCAAGAAGCCATGTCCATGAAAGCCAAATTGCTCCTCGCCGCCGTGCTGCTCCTCTTCGGCGTCATTTTCGCCCTGCAAAACGCGACAGTCGTCGAAGTCCGGTTCCTCATCTGGTCGGTGCGGATGTCGGAGGCACTGGTCATTTTCCTCACGGGTGCGGTGGGAGCGATCATCGGGTTTCTCTTCGGGACCGCGTTCAAGATTTCGCGGCAGACCTGAGCCGCGGCGGGCGAGCGGAGGTGCGCCGCATCAGAACGACGCCTTCATGTACTCGACCATCCCGTTGCGAAACCAGATCTCGAGATTGCGCACGGTGCGTCCCGAGACGGGGTCGTAGGCGATGTTCGCGTAGTCCCACGAATCGCTCGATCCCGTCGAATAAACTCTGCCCGGCTTGCCCAGGCGCGCGACCACCGCGCTGGCGGGTTGACCCTTCAAGTCCGCGCGCAGCTTCCTGAAGTCATGCGCGGGCCGGGCGGGAAGCAGCTTGCCGTAGCGCCTTTCGTAACGGCGCACGAGTTCGCGGGACTCCGCGAGCTGCTGCTCGAGCTCGGCCCGATCCGTGCGCGGCGCGCTCGCCGACGGCGTCTGGCAGGCGGCCATCGTCATGAGGCAGGCGACAGCCACGGTGAGGGGAGGGACGAGGCGCGGATTCATGAAGGCGGTTCCTTTCAATGCAGGCACAGTATCCAGGCACGGCTGCGGTCGCGATCATTTCCCCACGCGCCACCCGGCGCAAGCGGCGGTCGGGGGTCACTTTCGCCGAAAGTCCCGTGGCGGTCGCCTCGTGGAGTTCGGGCAGCAGCGCGACGATAGCGCCACGGACGGACACATGGAGCGGCAGCGTGGCAGATCATTCCCAGCGCTTCATTGACCCCCCTACGGGCAGCGTCTAGCCTCGCCCCTCATTTTCCCATGAGCCAGAATTACAAAGACACGCTACTGCTGCCGAAGACGGATTTCCCGATGAAGGCGGATCTGGTGAAGCGCGAGCCCGAGCGGCTCGCGAAGTGGGAGGCAGCCGGGCTCTACGCACAGATCCAGACCGCGCGGCACGCGGCTCCTCTCTTCGTCCTGCACGACGGTCCGCCCTTCGCGAATGGCGACGTCCACATGGGCACGGCGCTCAACAAGATCCTCAAGGATCTGATCGTGAAGTCGCGCTCCATGCTCGGCTTTCGCGCGCCCTTCGTGCCCGGCTGGGACTGCCACGGGCTGCCGATCGAATTCAAAGTGGTGAAGGAGCAGCGCGGGCTCGCGCCGGTCGAGATCCGGCGGCGGGCGGAGGAATTTGCCCGCAAGTTCATCGACATCCAGCGCCGGCAGTTCAAGCGGCTCGGCGTGCTCGGTTCCTGGCAGGCGCCGTATCTCACGCTCGATCCGGCGTATGAGGCCGACATCATCCGCGCCTTCGCGACCTTCGTGGAGAAGGGGCTCGTCTATCAGTCGATGAAGCCCGTCTATTGGAGCACCGGCGCGCAGACCGCGCTCGCGGAAGCGGAGGTCGAGTATCTGCGCCGCACGGACCCGGCGATCTATGTGAAATTCCCCGTGCTCAAAGGAACGGGTGCGCTGGCCGATGCGAGCATGGTCATCTGGACGACGACGCCGTGGACGCTGCCCGCGAATCTCGCCATCGCGGTCGATCCGCGCGCGGAGTACGTGGTCGGAGAATTTGCCACCGCGCCATCCCCGCACGCGGGCGCGGAGCACAGGCCGAACCTCGTCGGAAAGCTGATCGTCGCCCGCGCGCTGCTCGAGAACTTTGGGAAGGAGACGACCCTCATCCTCGCGCGTGAAGTCGCCAGCCTCAGCGGGGAGGATCTCGCCGGCGTCGCCACGCAGCATCCTTTTCTCCCGCGCGAGTCGCGGGTCATCGCCGCGGATTTCGTGACCATGGACAGCGGTACCGGCCAGGTCCACGTGGCGCCCGGCCACGGCAAGGACGACTACGCCGCCGGCCAGCAGCACGGCCTGCCCGTGCTCTCTCCGGTGGACGACTACGGAAAATTCACCGACGAGGTCGGCATGCCCGAGTGGGTCGGCAAGTACGTCTTCGACGCGAATGCCGCGATCGTGCATTTCCTCGACGGAAAGGGGGTGCTGCTCGCCGAGCAAAAGTACTCCCACGATTACCCGCACTGCTGGCGCTCGAAGACCCCGATCGTATTCCGCGCCGTCGAGCAATTCTTCATCCGCGTGGACGACCTCCGCGCGGATGCGCTCGCGGCCATCGAGAAGACGCAGTGGATACCGAGCTGGGGCCGCAATCGCATCGCCGGCACCGTCGAGGCGCGGCCCGACTGGTGCATCTCGCGCCAGCGCACCTGGGGCGTGCCGCTGCCCGTCTTCTACGATGAAAAGGGCGCGCCCATCGTGCGCGCGGATCTCGCGCGGCAGGTCGCCGATCTCGTCGATCGGCACGGGACGAATCTGTGGTTTGAAAAGGACGACGCCTGGTGGGCCGGCCAGCTCGGCCTGCCGACTGGCACCTCGCGCCGCAACGACACCCTCGACGTGTGGATCGACTCCGGCGTTTCGCATCAGGCGGTCACCAAACGTCACCCCGACCTCGCCGGCAGCGGCGGCGTGGCCGACGTGTATATCGAGGCGACCGATCAGCATCGCGGCTGGTTCCAGAGTTCGCTGATGACCAGCGTCGCGATCACCGGCCACGCGCCATACAAGACCGTCATCACGCACGGCTTTGTGGTGGACAAGGACACCCGGCGCAAAATCTCGAAGTCCGAGCAAGGCGCCTACAAAAAGCCGATGGAGGCCGATTACTTCGTGAACAAATACGGCGCCGACATCGTGCGCCTCTGGGCCGCGAGCGTGCAGTTCACCGACGACGTGCCTTTCAGCGAAGAGAGCTTTGCCCGCATCGGCGAGGCCTATCGCAGCTTCCGCAATATCCTGCGCATCCTGCTCGCCAACTCGCATCCCTCTTCTTCATCTCCTTCTTCTTCTGTGGCCGACGGCAGAGCGAAGGAGATGGAGATGGAGATTGCGGGCGCCACCACCATCGACCGCTGGATTCTCTCGCGCCTCCAGAGCGTCATCGGCACCTGCCGCGCCGCCTACGAGGAGTACGATTTCCGCCGCGTCTTCGAGACCCTCAATCAATTCTGCGCCGTCGATCTCAGCGCGCTCTACGTCGATATCACGAAGGACCGCATGTACTGCGACGCCGCCGATTCCCCGCGCCGGCTCGCCTCACAAGCCGTCATGGCGCGCATCTTCGACGCTCTCACGCGGCTGCTCGCGCCGATCCTCGCCTACACCGCGGATGAAGCGTGGGAATTCGCCGGACACCAGGGCAGCGTCCACGTCGAGACCTTCCCGAAGGCGGACGACGCCCTGCGCGATCCGAAGAGCGAGGAGGAGATCGAGACCTGGCTGAAGCTGCGCGCCGCCGTCGCCCACGCTGTGGAACCCGCGCGCCAGGAAAAGCTCATCGGCAATGCGCTCGAAGCCGCCGTGACGCTCGAGATCGCCGAGCCCACCGAGCTGTCCGCGCTTGTCGCGCGAAAGGAGGAGATCGAAGAGTTCATCATCCTCAGCGACCTCACGCTCGTCGCCGGACCCGAGACCCGCGCCCATCTGGTGCGGACCACCCACGCGAAGTGCTCCCGCTGCTGGCGTCATCGCCTCAGCGTCGGCGC
>JBGSYE010000708.1:0-2875 GCA_041751075.1 Chthoniobacteraceae bacterium | reverse complement strand
GTACGGCTTCGAGTTCGAGTACGAATCGAAACCTTCCTGGGAGGTCTACGCGAACCTGCTCGAATTCGCCGATACCGTGCGGCGCGATCTGAAAGATTTGCGCCCACGCGACCAGATCGACATCCAATCCTTCTTCTGGGTCCAGGGCTCCGACGAGTACCAGGATTAGGCCGACGGCGGGAGGTTTCGGCGAATGGTGGCAGGAGACATCAAGGAGGGGCGCTCTCCCGGCCGCCTCGTTTCAAGCAAGAAAGCGGCGGCCTGGAGAGCGCCGCTCCATGAGGTGCCGGGCGCGCCTCAGAGCAAAGCGTCGGCGGCGGGGAAGTCGAAAAAGTCGGGATCAAGGTCGAAGAGTTGAACAGGTCTACGCACGACGCCGATACCGTTCCGAATCATGCTTTCCGCGATGGCTTCGCCGTCCAGCAGCAAGAGGGAGATCGCGCCTTTCTTGATCGATGCGGCTTCAGCGTCCGCCGTGAAGCGGCCCGTCGTGAGAAAAACGCCGTGGTCGTAATCGCCCTGAATCGCACCGCGAAATTTATCGATCTCCGGCCTGCTGACGGGATTATTGCGCCAGCGTTTGGCTTGGAACGCAGATCGAATTGTGACCACGCCTTGGCGAAACAGACCATGGCCGTCGATCCCGCGGTCCGCCCCGCGTTTCGTGACCTGCAGTTGTTGGTATCCGAGCGGACCGAGCAGCGAAACGCAGAACTGCTCGAACTCCGTGGCTCCCAGGCTGCGAAGCTCTGAGATGATTCGGCGCTTCACTTCCGATTCGTTTTCGTAGACCAAATCTTTGAGGGTGGTTTGATTCGCAAGTAACAACTCTTCCGCGGCGTTCGCACTCGACCCCGTTGCTCGCCCTCGTCCGCGCGTGGTTAACTTCCAGATGCCGCGCGTGGAGGAGTCGATCTCGCCTTTCTCGACGAGTTTTTGCCGGCTCCATTGGACAAGATTGTGCCAGCGATAGGTTGACGGGCTGCTGGGCATCCGAACCGATAACTCCTCTGCCGTGAGTTGGGGGAAGAGTTCGGCAAGCTTTGGGTATAGTTGCTTCGGTGGAGCCTTCCCGCCGAGTTCGTGCAGCAGCTTTAGAAGCGGTAGTTCGATCTCGCTCTGCTTGGGGAAGCTCATCAGTGGGCCACCTTAAACAATCGCTGACGCGCGAAACAAGAAGCAACGGAAGCTTCAATCAAGCCCCGGCTAGTGGGATCGTGTGAGTGATCGCTGAAAGTGCTGTTGAGCGCGGATAATCACGTCTTCCGTCCAGTCGATCTTCTCCCTTTCGCAATAATGCATCAGATCTATGACCAAACCGCAGACCGCGTCCTCAGGCGCCTCGGCGAGATTCACCGCTTCTGCGATTTGATTAATCACTCCCGGGCCGTCAGGTAGGTCGGCGAGGAGATCGGGATCGAATGCCAGGACGTGGGCTTTCAATGCCAGTTCGGCAGCGGCAGCGAGTTCGTTGTTCTCGGTATTCATCAGTTCTGTTCTGGGGGTTGTGCGCTATTAGACGTTTTCCAAGCCGACTGTGGCAAGGTCGCAGAACGAAGTTCGTTGAAGCGGGCACGCCTCAACCAGCACGCGCGGACGCCTGCGCTCCCCGATGGTGCGGTTCATCTGCGGTACACGGCACACGCTTAGGCAAGCGGGACCCGGTCGCGGCGCATGCCGCGGGTGAAGCCGAGGATGGCCTGCGCGGGGCCGAGGAGGAAATAGATGAGGCCGGCCCAATATAATTGGCGCGGGAAGGTGAGAGCAGTGGCGATGGAGGCAAGCGCGATGGAGGCCGTGAGGAGGTGACGCCAGAGGCTGGTGACGAGATCGTAGACGCCGCGCGGGTCGAGCGCGATGTCGGCGCGGTGGCGGTAGGCGTGCCACGGGAGGAGCGCGCAGATGAGGAACAGGACCAGCAGGGCGGTGCTGTAAATTAACATCAACGAGACGCCGCTCCCGAGCTCGAGTCCGCCGGCGGGGCGCGGCCCGCCAAAGATGCCACCGAGGAGTTTGGTGAAGATGAACTTGAGCGGATAGACGTAGAAGAGGACAACGAAGAGGAGCACGAGATTGAGGAAAATGGTGTAGCCGTCCTGCAAGCCGTAGCGTCGGAAGAAAAGGTTGTGCTCGTACCAGATCCAGGAAACGATCGCGAAGCAGCAGGCAAAGGCCCCGAAGCCGCGCATGGCGTTGATCAGCTCGGCGTAAGTGCTCGGGACTTCGAGTGAGACGACGAGCAGGGTGAGCGCGAAGCCGAAAACGGCGTCGCTGAAACCTTCCAGCCGGCTGACCTCGCGATTCGAACCGAAGAGAGCGCGCATGGCGCCGGGTATAACAAGCGCAACGCGCGGAAGCAACTGGCGAACGTCCCTGCACCCGGCAGGCGCGCGCGATGCGTGACGGCCGGGGCGGTGGGAAAAAATTGTCGAAGCCCGGAGGAAATTCTTCGCGTCGGCCAGGAGCCGGGCTCAAGCGGGGAGCGCGAGCAAGGCGCGCGCGGCTTCCGGAAGCGAGCGGGCGCTGATGTCGGGCGACCGCATGGCGGAGGAGCCGCGCGGTTGTTTGCGAGCGAGGTAAGCGGTCGTTAGGCTGGCCTTGGCGGCGCCGTCGATATCCCAATCGTGCGCGGCAATGAGGGCCAGCTCGGCGGGTTGCACGTCGAGCTCTTTGGCGGCGTGCTCGTAAACGGCGGCGGCGGGTTTCCAATGCTGGACATCGTCGACGGAGATGAATTTTTCGAGCACGTCTTCGAAGCCGGCGTTCTGGAACATTTTGCGCGTGGTCTCGGCGCTGCCGTTTGTGAGAGCGACGAGGCGGAGGCCGGCGTCGCGGAGTTGGTCGAGGCCTTCTTTGACGTCGGGATGCGCCGGAA
>JBGSYE010000707.1:0-3231 GCA_041751075.1 Chthoniobacteraceae bacterium | reverse complement strand
GGCTCCGGCGCGCTCACCCACGGGCAGCCGGATTCCGCCGGCGTGCCCGGCGCGCTCGCCGCGCTCACGACCACGCTGCCTTTCAATGATCCCGACGCCCTGCGCACCGTCTTCACCGCACTGGGGAAGGAGATCGCCTGTGTGATCGTCGAGCCGGTGCCGGCGAATGCGGGGCTGTATCTTCCGAAGCCCGGGTTTCATGAGCTGCTCCGCCAGCTTTGCACGCAGCACGGCGCGCTGCTCATCTTCGACGAAGTGATGACGGGCTTCCGCGTCGCGCGCGGCGGTTACCAGCAGCTCTGCGGAGTCGTCCCGGATCTCTCGGCCTTTGGCAAAGTGATCGGCGGCGGCTTGCCGGTCGGGGCATTCGGAGGACGCGCGGAGATCATGGATCAGCTTTCCCCGGATGGCCCCGTGTATCAGGCCGGCACGCTGAGCGGGAATCCGCTCGCCCTCGCCGCCGGACTCGCGCAGCTCCGCGAACTCGAGCGCCTCGATGGTTGGGCGCGGCTGGAGGAAAAGGGCGCGGCCTTCGAGGAGGCGGCGCGCGCCGTGTTGCGCCGCACGGGCCGCGACTACTGCTTCCAGCGCATCGGCTCGATGTTCTGCCTCTATTTCACCAGCGGCGTGGTCCACAATCTCGCCGACGCGCAGCGCTCCGATCGCCCCGCTTTCAATGCCTTCTACCATCGCTGCCTCGAGGCCGGTGTGTACTTCGCGCCGTCGCAATTCGAGGCCGGCTTCCTCAGCCTCGCCCATACCGCGCAGGATTTGGAAAAGACTGCCGAAGTCGTGGAAAAGGCGCTGTCGGCCTAGCAGCGCCGGGATGCGGGCGCTGCCATGGCCACTGGTAGCGGGGAGATGCCGCGTCCCCGTTTGCCGTTGCGCTTGCGGCGCGTGGTCGCTAGACGGAAAGCCCTCTCTCAACCCTCCACTCCCATCTCCCACTCCATGGCTCAGAACGCATTCCACGCATCGATCGAAGGGGCGCAGCACGGCGCCAAATCTCTCGCGCAATTCCTGGACTACGCGCGCGCCGCGGGCGCGGCAGGCGCGCAGCCGAGCAATTACATGCTCAATGACGGCAAGGGCGGCTTCAAAAAAGCGAAGGAGATTCGCGAGACCTTCGAGTCGCGCGGGATGCGGCTCGATGGCATCTCGGCGCACTGCCCCTTCTGGGTGCATACGTCGATCTGGACGGGCACGAAGTCCGGCCACGCCTTCATTGCTCCTGAGGTGGCGAAGCTGTCGCCAGAGAAGATCGAGGCGTGGCACGAGAAGTATCTGCTGAAGCTCATGGACCTCGCCGCGGAGCTCGGCGTGAAGTCGCTGCCGATGTTCTGGGGCGTCGCCTTCGGCTGGGAAATGGCCACCGGATACCCGTGGGGATTCTGGGCCGGACCGGGCTACGACCTCATGAAGGAAGGCCAGGAGCGCTTCGTGAAGAAGACGAAGAAACTCCGCGACCACGCGCGCAAGCTTGGCATCTACCTCTGCCACGAGATCCATCCCGGCACCGCCGCCTCGACCGCGGACGACTTCGCTATGCTGGTGGAAATCTGCGACGGCGACAAATGCGTCGCGGTGAATGCCGATCCGTCGCACTGCTGGGAAGGCGAGGATTGGGAGACGCGTTTCCTGAAAGTCGGCCCGCGCGTCTATGCGGCGCATGTGAAGAATTTCGTGGTGCGCCGCGGCTTCCCGCTGCGCGCGATGCAGCCGAACTGGCCAAAGCGCGCGATGCAATTCACCGACCTCGGCTCCGGCGACCTGAACATGCAGCGCTACGCCGAGCTGCTCCTCGCGATCGGCTACCAGGACCGCTACTGCAAGCTGCACACAACGAAGAGCGCGCCGCTCGTCGTCGAAGCCGAGAGCGCGCACAAGGAACTCGACTACTGCTCCGCCGACGGCATCCGCTACGTCGCCGCGAATCTTTGCTTTCCGCAGGCTGGCGGCAGCTTCGAGGAAGGCATGGGCGCCTGACACCATCCCACCATGCGCTGCCTCACCCTCTTTGCCGCCCTCGCTCTGGCGCTCGTCGCGCCGGGGATGGCTGCGCCGACGAAGAAAAAGCCGGCGGCGAAATCCACGCCGCGCCCGGTGGATCCGTTCATCAAGAATACCGTCTGGGAGGGCAAGGTCGCCGCCGTCGATGCCACGAGCATTTCCGTGACGAGTGAGAAGGCGCTGACCCGCAAGTTCGCCATTCATCGGGGGACGATCTTCGGAAGCGGAGGCTCGGGAGCGCTGGCGCAATTCCAGCCGGGCGATTCGGTGATCGTGAACTTCAGCGAAGTGCAGGGCAGCACCGTCGCGAGGGCGGAGAATGTCTCGCCGCCGAAAACTCCGCGCGCCGGGAAGCGGAAAAAGAAAAAGGAGTAGCAGGGGCGATGCGCGACGCATTGGTCGCGAGTCGTTCACCTCGGTGCATCGGATGCGCGATGCCGCAGATTCGCGGCAGCCGGGCAAATGCCTTTGACCGTCCGCCGCGGCGGCCAATAAAAGATGCGGTTCGATTTTTCGCCAAGGCATGACCGCAGCCACTCAAGACATCCGCTTCACCTGTTCGCACTGCCGGCAGCGCATCATCGTCGATGCCACGGCCGCCGGTGTCGAGACGGAGTGCCCGAGTTGCAAAGCCCCCGTCGTCATCCCGGAGGCGGGGATGTTTGCGGACCGCGCAGCGGTCGCCGTGGCGGCGGGGCGGGGGACTGGAGCGGGACGGACGGGCTTCACCGATGGCGCATCGCGCACGGAACCGCTCGAACGCGAACTGGCGGTGAGTCGGAGGGAAGGTGCGCGGCTGAAAGATCAACTCCGCGCGCTGGGCGAGGAGCGCACAGAACTCCAGGCCGCACTGGCCGAAGCGACGACCAAACGCCAGCAGGCGGCTGACGATCTCGAAGTCGCGCATGAGCGGATCGAGGCGCTCGAGACGGAGGCCTCCGCCGTGCAAACGCATCGTGTCGAGGCCGAGAAGGACCTCAGCGAGGCTCGGGCCGAGATCGTCCGCTTGCAGGACGAGAGCAGCCTGCATCGGCGGAACTTTGACGACGCAACCTCAAAGCTCTCGGTGGCGGAGAAGACGGCGCAGCGCGTCGCCGCGCTCGAGACGGAGCTGCAGGCCGTGCAGGGAAAACTCGCCGCCGCCATCGAGGATGGCCGCCGGAGTGAGCAGCGTTGCGAGGAGCTGCGAGCCGAGGCCGAGGCCGCCCGGCGCGAGCTGCT
>JBGSYE010000706.1:0-8992 GCA_041751075.1 Chthoniobacteraceae bacterium | reverse complement strand
CGGGGGCCGGTGTCGCCGGTGTCGCCGGTGTCGCCGGGGCCGCAGGGGCGGCGGCAGGCGGAGCGGGCAGCGGATCGAATCGGATGGTATCCGCACCCTGCGGCGAAGAGGGCAGCGCCGAGATCGGCGGTTCCTTGGAATTCGGATCGTAAGGCGGCGGCATCGGCAGCGGCGCATCCACTTTCACCTGGGACGGCGCCGGCTTTTTGGCCGCGAGCTCGATGGCGACCATTTTCATCGCGTCGCCCACCGGCAGTCGAACCACCCCCTTTTCCTTATCCACCCAGCCGGCTGTCGTGAGTTGTTCGTGCGCGGCCTGGTCGAGTTTCTCACGCGTCTCGATGCGCTGCTGGGCGCGCCTGGCGTCCACCGTTTCGACGTTCGGCTTCTTGGCCAGGAGCCAGCCGACGACGACGATCACCGCCGCGATCGCCACGGCGCTGCCGAGAAACACCAGGAAACCGTTGGGCGTGCGGGCTTCGGAATCGGCCATGTCAGTTGGTGAGTTTGAGCGAACCGAGCAGGCGCGGATCGCGTTTCGGGAAGAGGCAGGTGCGCCCGATTTTTTTGAGGAAGAGCCATCCGAGCATCCCGGCGATCGCCGCAACGGCACACGCACCGAAGAAGAGATCTGCGAAATGCACGCCGGTCGGATGCAGCGCCGGCAGCACGACGACGAAAAGGTCGAGCAACTGCATCATCAGGATCCAGATCGCGCAGAAATTGATGAGCCCGCTCTTCTTGGTGAATTGGAAGAGCAACACTGGGAATGGCAGGAAGAAGCGGCCGATGACCAGGAACTGGGAGAAATACCACCAAGTGTCAGTGTTGCGGATGCGGAAGTAGATCGTCTCCTCCGGGATGTTCGCATACCAGATCAGCATGTACTGCGAGTAGCCGATGTAGGCCCAGAAGATGGTGAAAGCCAACATGAACTTACCCATGATGTGGTAATGCTCCTGATTGACGATGCTCAGGTAACCTTTCTTCTTCAGCGCAGTGATGATGAGAACCAGGAGGGACATCGAACTGCCCGCGGCCCCGGCGAAGATATACACGCCCCACATGGTCGAGAACCAATGGTAATCGAGACCCATGAGCCAATCGACTGCCGCAAAGGTGAGGCAGATCGCCACCGCCGGGATGCCGCCGATCCCAAACTTCCTCATGACCAGCGTGTGCCTCGCTTCTCCGTCCGCATCCTGAGCCACCGAGCGTTTGCGGAGGCTCAGCGCGACCCAACTCAACAGGACGAAGTAGGCCACCATGCGAAAGAAGAAAAAACCATGATTGAGGAAGCCGGACTTGGCATCCAGCAACGCATCCTCACCAGGCTTTACATTCCACCAGTGCCAGAGCAGCGGCATGCACCAGAAGATGACCAGCGGCGCAAAGGCAACGGCAAGATACGGGATGAGGCACGCGATATTCTCCAGCACCCGCCGGACGACCACCGACCACTCCGCGTCCGTAGCGTGATGCAGGCACGTCCAAAACAACGCGCCCACGCAGATGGTGAAGCAATAGCTGAAGCCGAACAGCCACGAGTAGGCGAACTGCTCCCTCGAGATGATGAGCCCGAGCAAGCTCCCGAGCAGGCCGACGATTCCGGCCATGAAAAACAGCTTCGGCAGCGGACCAGCGTCCTTGATATCAAAGGACTCCGGCTTGGGCGGAGCAGCGGCGTGGGAATGGTCGCTCATTATTTCGCTTGGAGTTCCTTTTGCCTCGCCTCGGGAAGATCCGCCAGTTTGCCGGCCGTGCTGCGCTGGAGCACGCGGATGTAAGCCACGATCGCCCAGCGATCCTCCACGGCAATCTGCGGGCCGTAGGCGCCCATGGTGTTCTTGCCGTTGGTCACCGTATTGTAGAGCTGGCCGTCGGGCATCGCCTTGACGCGGTCATCCACGAGGTTCGCGATGGCGGCGAGGCCATACTGTCCGACGATGCCATTCGCATGCCCGGTCTTTCCGTGGCAGACGGAGCAATTGATGTTGTAACGCTCCTGGCCGCGTTTGAGGAACGACTCATTGACGGTGACATTCGTCGGAAAGCCGTCGCCGTAAACATCGCCAATCCGGCCCGTGTTGTAGTAGTCTGGCTGATTGGCGAAGCCACTTGGAGCGATGGTCGCATTCTTCGCTCCAACCTGGAGATACGAACCGGGAAGCACATAGCCGTGGGGGATGGTTCCCGCAACGGGCTTCCGGGCCGCCTTTCCATCCGCGAAAAATCGAAATGCCTGCTGCGCCTGCAGCTTCGGCTGATGATCCATGTCCGGGAAGATTTCGATCGGCGGCTTGCTGCTTTTGCCGCCACGAAATCCCGCCAGCGCGACGATCGCGACAGTGATGAGAAGGAAGCTTACAAAAAAGTAACGCAGCATGGTGGATTAGAAGTTCGAAGCTCGAAGCTCGAAGCTCGAAACAAACACGGATGGAAACGTCGAAATGGAGAAACCCATTTCGCCGCCCGCAAGCGTTCCAGTCGTTTTTCTTGTTTCGATCATTTTGAAATTTGCTTCGAGCTTCGAGTTTCGGATTTCGAGCTTTCCTCAGTCATGGATGAGGGTCACATGCTTGCCGCCGATGGATTCCAGGAGTTCGCGAGTCTTCGATTCGGAGAACTTCGGGTCGCGGGCCTCGATGACGATGAAGAAGCCATCGTCGGTGACGCGGGTAAAACGCTCCCAGTTGAAAACTGGATGATACCACTTCGGCAGTTGATTCATGATCAGGATCGCGAAGACCGTGGTGAATGCCGACAACAGCACCGTGAGCTCAAACATGATCGGGAAGAACGCCGGCAGCGTGCGCCAGTCGTAGGGCTTGCCGTGGACGATGACCGGATAGAGCCCGAACGACGGGATGCAGGTCAGGAGCACCGCAGTGAGCAGACCGACCGCACCGCCAATGAATACCGGCGCGGAGAGCCACGACTTGCCGAGCCCCATCGCCTTGTCCATGCCATGCACCGGGAAGGGCGTATGCACATCCCACTTGGTATGACCAGCGTCGCGCACCTTCTCGGCGGCGACGAGCAAATCCGCCGAACTCGCAAACTCGGCGCCCAGCCCGTACACTTTGCGGTAGTCAGCCATTAGTGTTTCGCCTCCTTATCGACGGGATGGCGATGCGGATCGGCCTCGGGCACCACAAGCTTGACCTCGAACATACAAATCATGGGCAGGAACCGCATGAAGAGCAGGAAGAGCGAGAGGAAGATGCCAAACGTGCCGATGAAGGTCCAAATCTCGACCCAGGTCGGCGAGTAGTGGCCCCATGAACTCGGGAGAAAGTCCTGAGCGAGGGAGGTGACGATGATGACGAAACGCTCGAACCACATGCCCACATTCACGAACATACAGACCGTGAAGACGACCAGGTAGTTCTCGCGCATCTTCTTGATCCAGAAGATCTGCGGTGAAATGACGTTGCAGAACATCATCACGTAATAGGCCCAGGAGTACCAGCCGTCGTTGTCGATGCCGATGCGGGCGCTGAGAAAGGTGAAGAGTTCGTATTGGTTCCCGCTGTAGTAGGCGATGAACAACTCCATCAAGTACGCGTAGCCAACGATGGAACCGGTGAGCAGGATGATCTTCGCCATCTTATCCACATGCTGACGGGTGATGAGATCGTCGAGTTGCGGATAGAGCAAGCGGGCTGGGAAGAGGATGGTGAGCACCATCGCAAAGCCGCCGAAAATCGCGCCGGCGACGAAGTAGGGCGGGAAGATCGTGGTATGCCATCCGGGGAGGATGGAGGTCGCGAAGTCGAAAGACACCACCGAATGCACGGAGAGCACCAGCGGCGTGGAGAGTCCGGCCAGAATGAGGTAGGCCATCTCGTAATGCCGCCATTGGCGGTTCGAACCGCGCCAGCCGATGGCGAAGATGCCGTAGAGATACTTCGAGACGCGGGACTTCGCCCGGTCGCGCAGTGTCGCGAGATCCGGGATGAGGCCCGTGTACCAAAAGAGCAGGGAGACGGTGAAGTAAGTCGAGACCGCGAACACGTCCCAGAGCAGCGGCGAGCGGAAGTTCGGCCAGATGCCATTGGCGTTCGGCACCGGAGCGAGGAACCACGCCATCCACACGCGCCCGACATGGATGCCGGGGAAGATACCGGCGCAGATGACCGCGAAGATGGTCATGGCTTCTGCGGCGCGGTTGATCGAAGTGCGCCACTTCTGCCGGGTGAGAAACAAGATCGCCGAGATGAGGGTGCCGGCGTGGCCGATACCGATCCAAAACACGAAGTTCGTAATGTCCCACGCCCATCCCGCCGGATGGTTTTCTCCCCACACTCCGACGCCGTTGGAAATCTGGTATCCGATGCAGATGAGCCCGAAGACGGCGATTGCCGAACAGGGCAGGAAGGCGAGCCACCACCAGAGCGGAGTGCCGGACTCGCAGATGTAGGAGACCTTGTCGCTGATCCACGAGAAGTTGCGCTTGTTCTGCACGAGCGGCACGCGCTCGAGCTCTTTCGGCGTGGTCAGGGAGACGGTGGATTCTGCGGACATTTAGCGCGTCCTCCGTGGAAATGAGAGAGTGGAGAAAACATCCAACATCCAACATCCAACATCCAACATCCAATGAACCTGGCGGACGCTCGATAGCTCCATTGGATGTTGAATGTTGAATGTTGAATGTTGGATGTTCTCTTCCATCAGTGGTGCCCTCCTGCAGGTGCCGTGGAGCCTTCATGCTTCGGGCCGTGGTGGTGGGATTTCATGGCTTCGCCGATCTTCTCAAAGCCGGGCATTTTCGGATTCGGGTTCTTGATGCGGGCGAGGTAAGTCACGCGCGGCAGGACGTTGAGGTATTCGAGGAGACGGTAGCCGCGCTCTTTTTCGCGCAGCTTCGAGACCTTGCTCTCCTTGTTGCTGATGTCGCCGAAGACGATGGCATCCGACGGGCACGCCTGAGCGCAAGCGCTGGTGAAGGAATCGGCCGGGATGGTGATGTCCTCGACCTTGGTCGAGTCGCGCCCGCTGACCTTCGCGGCGATTTTCGCCTCCTGGATGCGCTGCACGCAGAACGTACACTTCTCCATCACGCCGCGCATGCGGACGGTGACGTTGGGGTTCTTCGACATCTTGAGCGAATCCTCCATGCCCTTTTCGGAGACGAGGTTCCATTCATAGACGCCGGAGAAGGTCTTGCCTTCCTTGCGACCGAGCACGTCACGCTGGTTGTAATCGAAGAAGTTGAAGCGCCGGACCTTAAAGGGACAGTTGTTCGCGCAGTACCGCGTGCCGATGCAGCGGTTGTAGGCCATCACATTGAGACCATCCTCGCTGTGGACGGTTGCATTCACCGGGCAGACCGTCTCGCACGGCGCGTTCTCGCAGTGCTGACACATCATCGGCTGCGAGATGACTTCGGGATCGCCCTCCTCATCACTGAGCGAGGCAAAGTAACGGTCGGTCCGAATCCAGTGCATCTCGCGGCCATTGATGACCTGCTCCTTGCCGACGATCGGGATGTTATTCTCGGCCTGGCACGCGACCATGCACGACGAGCAGCCGGTACACAGGCTCATATCCACGGTCATGCCCCATTGGTGCAAGTCCTTGAGCTCGGGATTGGTGTAGAGCGACACATTCGGCGGGATGTGAGCATCCATGCCGCTCTTCCTGATCATTTCGGGGTGCGCCTTGAAGTCTTCGACATTCGCCTGCCGGGTCAGGTCAGGGCCGCGGCCTTCGAGTGTGCCGTGCTCCTGCGTCACCGCGAGCTGGTAGGTCTTGCCGGTCGCTTTCGCCGTCGCGCCGAGCGCGAAGTATGGCGTCTCCGTGGTGCGCAGCGGATAGGCGTTGAAGCCGGTGCCTCTACCGACGCGCCCGGTGACCGCACGACCGTAGCCGAGGGCGATCGAGATGGAGTTATCCGCGTGGCCGGGGAAAAGGAGCGCCGGGATGGTGAGGCTCGCCTTGTTGACCGTGATCTCCAGCATACCGCCGTCCTTCACTCCGAGCTGGCGGGCGGTGGCCGGGCTCAGGAGCGCGGCGTTGTCCCACGTCAGCTTGGTCATGGGGTCCGGGATCTCCTGGAGCCAGCCGTTGTTATTGAAGCGGCCGTCATCGACCTTCGGGCACGCGACGAAGACGACTTCGAGGCCGCTCTGCGCCGGCATCCCCACCGCGACCTTCTTGACCGCGTCGATCGCCACCGCGTTGTTGAAAGACAGCACTTCATCCTTCGGCGTCTCACCCGCCACAAACCCATCGTGGAGAAACTTCGCCCAGCCAGCGACGAAGTCGTTTGGCTTGACCAACTCCTGGTAAGTCTCCTGCACCAGCTCCGGCCCCTCGGCCTTCTTCCCGCGCGCGATGGCGGCGAGCAAATCGAGCTCCGACCAACCGCCGTAGAGCGGCAGGATCATCGGCTGCACGGAGGTGTAACTGCCATCCGTCGCGCGCCCATCTCCCCACGTCTCGAGGTAATGCGCAGCCGGCACATGCCACGTCGCACCCTTCGAGGTCTCGTCTTCGTAATGCCCCAGACGGACGACCGTCTCGACCGAGCCCTGCAATTCCGCCCAGTGGAGATCCGCCGGCGCGTTGTAAGCCGGATTTCCGCCGAGGATGAAGAGCGCCTTTACCTGCTTCTCTTTGATCCGCGCCGCGAGGTCCACGATGGACGCACCGGGTTTCACACTGCTCTTGCGACCGCCGAGCGTCGCGCCGGGAGCGCCGAGCATCGCATTGATCGCCGCGCCGAGCGCCTGCACACCGTCCGGTTGACGCGGCCCGACGAGGACCACCGCCCGCCCCTTGTGCGCGAAGAGATCCGCCGCCGCTTCCTCGACCCAGCCCGCGGGGAATTTCACCCCGGCGACCGGAGCCGCCTGGAGGAGCTGGAGCACGCCGGCGTCATTCGTTTTCTGCTGAATCTGCTCCGCCAGCGCGCGCACAAACGCCCCCATCTGGCTCACCGGCAACCGCAGCCGATGATCGGCGATGCCGCCCGTGACCGTGTAGCGATTCTCGACCGTGTAGAGCCGGTTCATCTTCGAGTCCGGCCCATCGTCCACCCGGCGCGCGGCACTGAAGGCTTTGCAGAGGGCGACGTCGCCGTCGTTGCCGAGGAAATCGTGGTCGATCGAAAGGATCACCGCCGCCTTGTCGAGCTTCGGCACCGCGCGCACGCCGCCATACACGGCGTCGCCGCCCTCGTCGCCCAGCGGCTCGTAGATTGCCCACGTCGCGTTCGGGAATTTCTTCTCGATCTCCGCCCGCAGGCGTTCGCGCGACGGCGAATCGTTCTGCTCCACGAGGAAGGCCAGCCCCGCGCCATCGCCCGCCCCTTTGATCACCGCATCGAGCGCCTTCAGGAACGACGCCTCATCCGAACGCTTTCCGCCCTTCGCACCCCGCTCCATCGTCCAGAAATGTTTCGAGCGATCCGGGTCGTAGAGGTCGAGGATCGACGCCTGCGCGAGCAAGTCCGACGCGCCTTTGCTGGCCGGGTGCAGCGGGTTGCCCTCGATCTTTGTCGGGCGCCCGTCGTGCGTCGCCACCACGAGTGGCGCGGCACCTTTCCGCGTCGGATACGAGGTGGAGAAAAAGAGCGTCTTGCCCGGGATCGACCACTCCACGCCGCGCGTGAAAGGCACCAGGTGCTTCTCCGGCCGCCGGCAACCCGTGAGCCCAAAGCCTGCCAGCGCCATCGAAGCGCCCATCAGTTGCAGGAAGTTCCGCCGCGAGACATCACCGCCCTGAAATTCCGCCGCACCCTGCGGAAACTCGCGCTCCAGCCAGCCGCGGAACTCCGGCGTGTCGCCGAGTTCGCCCAGCGAACGCCAGTATTTCTTGCCCGTCGTGGACGGAGCGGGGTGTTGGAAAACTCGTTTGCTCATCGGTGACAGCCTGCGCAATTCATGTCCGGCGCCTTGATGTGCCACTGGGCCGCCAGCGTTTTCCCGATCTGCTCCTGAGTGAGCGTCGTTTTCTGGGTGAAATCCACCTCCTCCTCGCCCGGCGGCTTGCCGTACTTCCCGACGAATTCCGCCACGTTCAGCTCCTTCGGCGTCCAGTCGAGATTCGTGATCTGATCCAGCGGCCGCAGCGCCGCTGCGGGATTGCGATGGCAGTCGAGGCACCACGCCATCGAATGCGG
Organism: Chthoniobacteraceae bacterium; assembly: GCA_041751075.1. GTDB lineage: Bacteria > Verrucomicrobiota > Verrucomicrobiia > Chthoniobacterales > Chthoniobacteraceae > JANNXQ01. The sequence continues at coordinate 864 of JBGSYE010000706.1, read as the reverse complement.
CTCGGCGTGATACACGACGGACATTTCATTCACCTTGCCGTGGCAGCTCACGCACGAGACGCCGCGGTTCACATGCGCCGCATGGTTGAAGTACACGTAGTCCGGCGTCTTGTGGATCTGCACCCACTCGATCGGCTTGCCGGTCAGCCAGGACTCGTGCAGCGGCGCCAGCTTCGGGTTCTCCTTCTGCACCGCGTAGTGGCAATTTATGCACACTTGCGTCGTCGGCACATTCGAGTGCGCCGCCACCTCCACATGGCTGTGGCAGTAGCGGCAATCCATCCCGAGCTGCTTCGCATGGATGTCGTGCGGAAAAGGCACGGGCTGCGCCGGCTGATAGCCGACCCGCGTGTACTTCGGCGTGAAGTAGTACCACGCCCCCGCCGTCAACGCCGGGCCGATCACGGCGAGGATGAGGACGATTTTGAGAGGGAGGATGTTGCTCCCGCGCGGGAAAATATTCGCCATGCCTTAGTCGAGCTGGAGGTGGCTGGAGTGCGGGAGTGCAGTCTGCATGAAGCGGGAAAAGAGAGGCGGGAAGGCGTTATCCGGTTTCGATTCGGGCATGGCAACAACTTTGTGAAATATTTCACAAGCGTCAAATTGTCCGCCGAGTTTCGGCGTAAATGCGGCGGTTCCGCAGGTCATGGGGCGGGCACTTTTTGGATTCCGTCCACGCCTTGCAAGAGGAAAAACCTCCCCACGCCGCCTCCACCGCCGCGCGCTCGGGCAGTCGCGCCATCCCAAACCGCAGGTCCGCTCCGCCCGAAAAACGAGCAGCCCCCGCCCTTGCGGGCGGAGGCTGGATTTGAATGCCTGTCGGCTTCAACTTTCCGGGTTGGCTTGCGCCGAACCCTTGCTGTG
>JBGSYE010000705.1:0-15640 GCA_041751075.1 Chthoniobacteraceae bacterium | reverse complement strand
GCCCGCGCGGCCTGCTCGGCAAGGCGGCGCGCTACAGCCGCGCGATCGCTTACGATCTTCGCCAGACCGCGAGCCATGCCGCCGACTTCACGTCCGCGCTCCGCATGGGCTGGGACCTCGCCACTTTCCGCCTGCTCGAGTACTGGTGGAAACCCTCGGATAAAATCCGCCGCGTCCGCATCCGGCCCGACACGCGCCTCAGCTACCGCCAAAACAAAGGCGACATTTACTCGATCCACGAAATCTGGTTTGAGGAGAGCTACCGGCTGCCGGTCGATCTCGATCCGCGCGTGCTCGTCGATGTCGGGGCGAATATCGGCATGACCAGCCTCTGGCTCGCGAAGCAGTACGACTGCAAGCGCATCATCGCCGTCGAGCCCTCGTCGGGGAACGCCGCGGTCGCGCGCGAGAACTTTTCCAGCAACGGCATCGACGCCGTCGTCCACGAAGCCGCCGCGGGCTCCCGCGATGGCGACGCGAAATTCTACGAAGTCTCCAGCTCGACGAATGGCCGGCTCGTCTTCGACGACGACCAGGACGCCGAAATTCCCGTGGGCGTCATCCAAGCCGTGCCGGTGCGCGTGATCTCGATGGCGACGATCTTGAGATCGCTGCCGCCCGACCTGCCGATCGATCTGATGAAGGTGGACATCGAAGGCGGCGAGCAGGCGCTGCTCACCGGCGACGTCTCGTGGCTCGCGCGTGTGAATGCGCTGCTCATCGAGTTCCACCCTTCGCTCATCGAGTACGACCGCCTTGTCGGCATCATCGAGCAGAGCGGACTGCGCCGCGCGCATTCCGTGATCACAGACCGGCACGGCGGCAATACGCTGGAACTATTCGTGAGGTAGAGCGGCGCGGGCTGCCCGCGCCACTTTGAATGCAAGTCTTCGCCACCACCGCCATTCAGGAGCCGGGTGTATCCACCCACGTTCCGCTCTTCCAGCGGCTCGCCGCGCAGGATCGCTTCCGCACCCACACCATCGTCGAAGATGCGGATAGCGCGGACCTCGTGCTCTTCCTCGATGGCCACCAGCACTGGCGCGATCTCACCCTCAGCGCGATCGTCGATCACCCGCTGGTCCGTCGCGATCGCGACCGCGCGCTTCTTTACAACGAGATGGATCAGCCGTGGTGCGCGATGCCCGGACTCTACGTGGCCATGCCGCGGCGCTCGTTCGATTGGCAGCGTCAGCGTCCGTGCTCGTATCTCGCGCTCGTCAATGACCTCGCCGCCGCACCTGCGCCCGCGGCCACGGAGCCCGATCTCCTCTACTCCTATATGGGCCGGCTCGGCCATCCCGTGCGCGATGCCATCGTCCAGCTCCGCCATCCACGTGCGCTCGTCGAGGACACCAGCCGGCTGAGCTTCTTCGGCGCGACGACGGAGGAAGTGGCGGCGCAGAAACGTCGCTACGTCGAAGTGCTCCACCGCTCGAAGTTCGTGCTTTGTCCCGTCGGCAGCGGCGCTTCCTCGTTCCGGCTGTTTGAGACATTGGCCGCGGGCAGTGCGCCTGTGATCGTGAGCGACGATTGGGTGCCGCCGCTCGGACCGAAGTGGGAAGACTTCTCCATCACCGTGCCCGAACGCCACGTGCGCGACCTCCCCTCCATCGTCGCCAGCCACGAGGAGAACTTTGCGGTGATGGCGAAAGCCGCGCGGCTCGCGTGGGAGGAGTGGTTCGCGCCCGACGTGCTCTTTCACCGCATGATCGAAGGCTGCCGCGACATCATGGAGAGCCGCCCGTTTTCGGAGAAGGCCCGCGCGCGGCATTTCGACCTGCGTTACCTCCGGCTACGCGCCCGCGGTTGGAAACAGGAAGTGAAGTCCGCAGTCGGCCGACTAAAACCCGCCGCCGGCCGCGCCTGATGCGCCGGGTTTCGATCGTCATCTGCACGCGCAACCGCGCCCCGAGTCTCGCCCGGACGCTCACCGCGATCGGCGCCGTCGCGCTACCCGCCGGGTCGAGGTGCGAGATCCTCGTGGTGAACAATGCCTCGACCGACGACACCGAAGAGGTCGCGTCGCGCGCACTGCCCGCCAATGGCATCCCCGTGCGCCATGTCTCCGAACCCGTGCCCGGAGTGGCGCGGGCGCGGAATACCGGTCTGGCCGCGGCGGATGGCGACCTCATCGCCTTCCTGGATGACGATCAAATCCCCGACCGGTGCTGGCTCGAAAAATTGTGCGCCCCCATCCTCTCGGGCCAGGCTGAGGCCGTCACCGGTGGCATCCGGCTCGCGCCACATCTGGATCGCCCCTGGATGAGCGCGTGCCACCGGGCCTGGCTCGCCAGTTCCGAGGAACTCGACAACCGCAACCCCAGTCGCATGATCAGCGCGAACATGGCGCTCTCCCGCGAGGTGCTCGGGCGGGTGCCCGGCTTCGATACCGAACTCGGGATCGGCGCGCTCGGCTTCGGAGAAGACACGCTTTTCTCGCTGCAACTGCGCCAGGCCGGCTACCGCATCGCCGGCGCCTTCGACGCCACCGCGGAGCACCACTTCGACGAAAAGCGACTCACCACGGCGAGCTGGCTCCGGGCGGCCAGAGACATGGGCCGCACCGACGCCTACCTCGCGTATCACTGGGAGAATTCCGATTGGGTGCATCCGTGGCGCAACGTCTTGAAGGCCGCGCTCCGGCGAGTCTGCCAGCGGGCGCCGGCGGTCGCATCGAGCGGCGTCTCGGAAAGCCTGCTCCACACCACCCGCAACCTACACGCCAATCTGCAATACCTGCGCGAGCGCAAACGTCCGCGGAATTACACGCGGCACGGCCTGGTGAAGCTCGCGACGAAGCCGTGCCCGTAACGCACGATGAACCGCTTGCCGTCCATCAGTATCGTCGTGCCGGCGCACAACGCGGAGCAGTTCCTCGGCAAGACCCTCGAGAGCATCCGCGCGCAATCGTTGCAGGATTGGGAGTGCATCATCGTGAACGATGGCTCCTCCGACGGCACCGGCGAAATCGCCCGGCGCCATGCCGAGATGGACGGCCGCTTTCGCACGCTTCGGCAGCCGCAGCGAGGCGCCTCCGCGGCGCGCAACCACGGCTTCACCGAGGTCCATCCGGCATCGCACTACGTCGCCTTTATGGACAGCGACGACCTCTGGCTGCGGGACACCCTGGCCATCCTGCGCGACGAACTCGAGCGGCACCCGGAATCCCCTGGCGCACACGGCCTCGCCGAACTCATCGACGAGCAGGACCAGCCCCACGAGCCGGGAAGATTTCCCGAGTTCGGACGCTGCCGGCTGGGCTGCAAGGGACATCGGATCGTCGAGTGGCCAGTCACCGAACCCACGACCTTTGCCACGCTGCTGATCAGTAACCGCGTCTTTCCACAGGGCCTCATCCTGATGCGATCCGCGCAGTTCGCCAGGACCGGCGGCTTCGACGAGAGCGTCCGGCTCGTCGAGGATTGGGACATGCTCCTGCGCCTGAGCAGGCTCGGCGACATCCGCTTCGTCGATCGCGTCATCCTCCATTACCGGCGTCACCTCGGGAATATTTCCACGCTGGATCACCGCGCGAATCGCAACGCCGCACGGATGATGCATCACCGCATCTTTTTCGCCGCGGAGAATGACGAGCGGCAGCGACAACTGCTCCGCAAAACCTGGCGCGCCTGGCAATCCTACCTCGCGCACGAGACCTGGCACGAGATGCGGCGCGAACTTCGGCATGGCGAACTGCGACACGCACCCTGGCGCGTGGCCCAGCTCTATGTGCAATTCCACCGCTACCTGCGCGGTTACCCCACGCTCCGTGGCATCTGACCCGCGGCACCTTTTATGAGACTACTCGATCAAGCGAACAACCTGCTGCGCTATGCGCGCGACATCGGCGTCGGCAACGCCGTCGGCATCGCGGCGCAGAAAATCCAGGGCCGCGACGTGATCAAGCTGCATGTCGATTCCATCCGCGAACCGCTCTACTGCCGCTCGGGCGATCTTTATGTGTTCCTCGAAGTCTTCGGGCGGAAATTCGGCGAAGTCTATGACCCCGCGCTCGGCGGCGATCCGCGGCTGATCGTGGACGCAGGGGCGAATGTCGGCTTCGCCTCGGCGATGTTTGCCAATCGTTTTCCAAAAGCCCGGGTCGTGGCGATCGAACCGGATGCGAAGAACTGCGAGATCTTCCGCCGCAACTGCGCCGGCTATGACAATGTGAAACTTCTCGAGGCGGCCGTGTGGTATCGCTCGGGCCGGTTGAAGATCGAGAACCCGGACGACGCCAGCTTTCTCTTCCGCGTCACCGAGGATGAAGACGACACCGGCGGCATCCCGGCGCTGACCTTCCCCGAGATCATCGCCAATGCCGGAGCCGACGTGATCGACATCCTGAAGCTCGATATCGAAGGCTCGGAGAAGGTGCTGTTCGAGCACGGCAGCGATTGGCTGCGCAAAGTGCGGCTGATGATCATGGAACTGCACGATGGGTATGTCGGGGGCTGCAGCGATGCACTTTTCAAGGCCATCGAGGGCCGGAAATTCCGGCACTCGCGGGTGAAGGAGATCGATCTCGTGGAGTTTCTCGACGTATGACGGCACTCGGCTCGACCAGCACTCCCGCGGCGGAAAAGCCCGGCGCATCCGAGTTCGCGGGTGGCGACATGATCTTCGTCTCGCTCGAAAACTGGGACGAAGTCTGGCGGCGCAACCAGTTCCTCTGCGACGCTCTTGCCACCCGGTTTCCAGATTCGCGGATCCTTTTCGTCGGGCCACCGCGCGATGTCTCGAGCTGCCTCCGCCGCGGGCAGCTCGCCGAGTTGTCCGCGCGCGGCACCTGGACCGTCCCGACCCATGCGAATATCACCGTGACGCGCCCGCGCAAGTGGCTCCCCAATTCGCTCACCGCCGGACAGCGCATCAATGAGCGCATGGCCGTGCGCCACGTCAGCCGCGTCGCACGCGACCTCGGCATCACCGCGCCGCTCCTCTGGTTGAATCCCCACCACGCCGTCTCGATGGTCGGCCATCTCGACGAGCGCGCGGTGATCTACGACATCACCGACGACTGGACGCAGCTCGATCAATCCTCGCGCGAGGCCCGGCTCATCGCCGCGCAGGACGCCGAGCTGTGCGGCCGCGCCGATGCCGTGATTGTCTGCTCGGAGCACCTCTTGCAAAGCAAGCGCCCGCTCGCGCGCAGGCTGCACCTGATCCCCAATGGCGTGCATACCGCGCACTACGCCTCGGTGCTCGATCGCACCCTGCCGCTCCCGCCCGAGGCCGCCACATGGCCGCGTCCAGTGCTCGGCTACACCGGCACCGTCCACGACAACCGCGTGGATGTGGATCTCGTCGAGAAACTCGCGCGCCGCTTTCCCGCCGGCACCGTCGCGCTCATCGGGCCGGACTTTCTCCCGGCGGAAACGCGCGCGCGGTTCGACGCGCTGGGCAATGTCCGCCGCGTGCCGCCGGTGCCGTATTCCCGCATCCCGGATTACATGCGCGCCTTCGACGTGTGCATCGTGCCGCACCGTGTGTCGCGCTTCACCGAAAGCCTCAATCCCATCAAGCTCTGGGAGTATCTCGCCGCCGGAAAGCCGATCGTCTCCACACCGGTGCCTGGATTCCGCGACTATCCGCAGCACGTCTATCTCGGCGCGGAGGTGGAAAATTTCGCCGCGGGCGTCTCCGCCGCGCTCGCCGAAGACGCCAGCCGCTGCGCAGCCCGCCGCCTCGAAGCGCAGCACCACTCCTGGGACCAGCGCGTGGATGCGGTGGTGGCAGTGATGCAATCCGTAGAGCGAGCGCGCCTGCCAGGCCGCTCGCCATTCCGCGTCGCCACGTAGCGAGCGGCATCGAAGGCACGCTCGCTCTCCAGTCATGATCACGCTCTCCGTCATCATCGTCTCCTTCAATACGCGGGAGATGACCCTCGAATGCCTGCGCGCGCTCGCCCGTGCGCTCGATGGCATCGCCAGCGAGACGATCGTCGTGGACAACGCCTCCACCGACGGCAGCGCTGCGGCGATCCGCGAGCACTTCCCGGCGGTGAAGGTCATCGAGAGCGGACGCAACGCCGGGTTCGGAGCGGCGAACAATCAAGGCATGCAGGCCGCGCGGGGCGCCTTCTTTCTCCTGCTGAATAGCGACGCCTTTCCAAAGCCCGGCGCCATCGCCGACCTGGTGGACTATCTCCGGGCGAACCCGCAAGTGGGAGTGGCAGGACCGCGCACACTCAACAAGGACGGCTCACTCCAGGTCTCCTGTTACCGCTTCACCTCCCCGCTCCACGCCTGGCAGGAAAACCTTTGGCTCTCGCATGGCTACACCGATTGGCCGCACGACGCGGAGCGCGAAGTGGAATTCGTCATCGGCGCGTGCATGGCGGTCCGCCGCGAAGTCTTCGCGCAAGTCGGCGGCTTCGATGAGCGCTTCTTCATGTACAGCGAGGAGGCCGACTGGCAGCGCCGGATCTGGGATAGTGGTTGGAAGGTCGTGTTCGTCCCGACGGCGTGCATCACGCATCTCGGTGGGGCGAGCGGCACCGCGCAGCCAGGCAAAGTCCCGGCCTACTTTTGGGAGAGCCTCGACTACTACGGGCGCAAGCATCATGGCCTCGCAGGGCTCATCGCGATCCGCGCCGCCATGGTGGTCGGCTGCTTTCTTCGCGCGATCCTTTGGAGCATCGCCGCCCTCGTACCATCGCGGCGGGAACTCGCCGCGGGCAAGGTGCGACTGCACTCCTCGCTGGTGCTCCGCCAGGCCTTCCATTGGCGCTGACCCATGGTCTTCGGCGCTGCCATCGTCTATGTCCTGCTCTTTTGGGCCATCGGCTGGAAGTGGCCGAAAGTGCCGCTGATGCTGATCTTCGCACTGGCGCCCTTTCAAAACGACATCTCCGGCACGCTCGCCATGGAGCCCGAGCGCCCGGACCAGCAGGTCGGCGGCGGGCCGCACTTCTCGATCGCGGAGATCAATCTGCTGCTCACCCTGCCGCTGTTTTTCTTCAAGCGACGGCCGATGCTCTTCGGACCGCTCCTGGTTCCCACACTCCTCTATCTCGGCGCGGGCGTCGTCTCTTCGCTGAACAGTTGGCGGCCCACGACGATGGTCTCGCTGATCCAGATGGGGATGTATCTCGTGATCGCCGTGATGGTCTTCACGAGCTTCGCCAGGAGCGCCGAAGACTTCCGCTTCGCAATGATCGGACTGGTCTGCGTAGGTTCGGTGCTCGCCACGGCGGTGCTGATCACACGTTCGGGTTACGTCCTCAATTTGCACAAGAACGGCGTGGGCGGCTCGCTCGCCACGACGGTGATCGTCTGCGCGGAACTTTGGTTCAGCTCCCGCACTCAACGCGGGCGCTGGTTCTTCGGGATCATGATGGGCTTGCTGGTGGCAGGGCTTTTCTTTTCCCTCTCCCGCGGAGGCTGGCTCGGCGCCATGTGCGGCGTCGTCCTGCTGCTCCTCCTCCGCCGGGAATTCGCGAAGCTGACCCGGCTCGCCGTGTTCATGGTGCCGCTCATCGCCGTCTGTTGGGCGCTGCTGCCGGACCAGTCGAAAAGCTACGCGACCGGCTTCGATCGGGAGAATTGGAATATCCGGCTGCGCTTCATGTCGCTGGACTACGCGAAGCGCGAATTTCAGGGTTCCCCCGTGCTCGGCGTGGGCGTCGGCCTGCGCAAGGAGTATGACGCGACGAATGTCTTCATGCTGACTCTCGCGGAGACGGGCCTGATCGGCATGGCGGCATTCCTCTACGTGCACGTGGCGATGGGTCTGATGGTCTGGAAGGCGCGGCGTTTTACCCGGCGCGACGATGTGCTCTTCACCGCGCTGGCCTTGGGCGGAGCGCTGGTCCTCAGCAAATTCATCCACGGGATGGTCGATCACTACTGGAGCCGCGGCGCGCTGATGATCGCCTGGGCCTCCGCGGGCATGGCGACCCATGCGTATTTCGTGGGTCGCAGGCGCTGGCTCGCGGCGCGGCGCCATGACACGCGCCACACCCCGGAGGTTCTCGAAGACGCGACCGCGTCGGCTGCATGAAAGTCGCCCTCTCATTTCCCGGATGCCATCGGCGCGGCGGCGTCGAGCGCGTCGTCTTCGAGTGCGCCGGATTTCTCGCGCACCGCCAGCACGACGTCACCGTCTATGCCGAGGAGTGGGAGGAAGCCGACAAACCCGGGGTGCGATATCGGCGTGTGGAAGCCCGGCGGCGTCCCGGGTTTCTGCGCGGCGCGTCGTATTTCCACGAGTGCTCCGAGCTGCTCGCGCGAGAGAGCTTCGATGTGCTCAATACGCACGGCGCAGTCTGCCCCACCGGCGGGGTTCACTGGGTGCAAAGTGTCCATCGCGCGTGGCTCGAAAGGTGCGCCGAGTTCCGTCCGCCATTCTCAGCGGCCCGCATCCGCCAGCGGCTCAATCCACTGCACCCCGTCATCCTCAAATTGGAAGAAACCCACTTCCGGGAACGCCGGTATCGCAAGCTCATCGCCACCACGGAAAAGGTCCGCGAGGATTTGCATCGCTTCTACGGCGTGCCCGCGGCGGATGTGGAAGTCATCCCGAATGGCTTTTCGCCCGCGGAATTCAATCCCGAGCGCCGGGCGGAGCGTCGCGCCGCGATGCGGGCAAAGCTGGGGCTACGCCCCGACGACGTCGCGCTGCTTTTTGTGGCCAATGAACTGGATCGAAAGGGATTCGAGACCATCCTCGGCGCGCTGAAGATTCTCGCCTCGCCGCGGCTCCGACTGCTGGCGATCGGCAAGCCTTCGGCCGCGGCCATTCAGAAGAGCGCCGAGCGATTCGGCGTCGCCCGGCAGGTGACGGCGTGCGGGCCGACGAGCGATGTCGCCGCTTACCACGCCGCTGGCGATCTTTTCATCCTGCCCACTCAATACGAAGCCTTCTCCCTCGCGATCCTCGAGTCGCTGGGCAGCGGCGTGCCCGTCATCACTACCGAGGTGCCTGGCGCGCGCGACGCCATCCGTCCGGGAGAAAACGGCGCTCTGATCCGCGACCCGAAAAGCGCGGAGGAACTCGCCGCCGCACTCGCACCGCTGCTCGACGATGCCCGCCGCGAAGCTTTGTCCGCCAGCACTCCCGCGACCGTCCGGGAATATCAGTGGCCCAGCGTGCTGGAAAAATATGAACGAGTCCTCAGCGAACACTGCCATGGAAACTAACCGCGCACCCGCAACCCTCGCCGAACCCATTCCCACGCCTTCGCGCGCTGGGACGACCACTTGCCCACTCTGTGCAGGGCGTCACCTTCGCCAGGTCTTCCAGATCAAGACCTGGTCCACCTACGAAATCGAGAAGTGCCGCGATTGCGGATTCGTTTTCGCCGCGCCACGTCCGTCGGCGGAGGCACTCGATCGCTTCTACACCTCGACCTACTTCGAGCGCGACCGGGCGACCAATCTCGGATATGCGAACTACCGCTCCGTCGCGGAGGAAAATGCCCGGCGGATGTGGCACGAGTTTAAGCTGCTGCTCGCGGGCCGCGCGGTCTCCCCTCGGCGGGTGCTCGATGTCGGTTGCGCGACCGGCGGCTTTCTCGCCGAGGCCAAAGCCGATCAGTGGGAAGGTGTGGGCGTGGAATTCTCGGAGTTTGCGATCGACGTCGCGCGACGGGAGTTCGGACTCCAGGTGCTCAAAGGCGATGTCTTTCACCCCGAGTTGCCGGAGCACAGCTTTGGCCTCGTCACCATGTGGCATGTGCTCGAGCACGTCATCGATCCACTCGCGACGCTCGATCAGGCGAGGAAACTACTCGCTCCCGGCGGGCTGCTCTTCGTCGAGCTGCCGAATTGGTCCAGCGTCGGGCGCCGCGTGCGGGGAGTGCGCTGGAGCCAGCTCAAGCCGCCGGAGCACATCAATTTCTTCACCCCGACCTCGCTCGCACTCGCGGCCCGCAAGGCCGGCCTGAAGATTCTCTCCAGCACGAGCGCCTATCCTTCGCTCGCCAATGAAGCGGCGGTGCCGCGGGCCAGCCGCCCGCTGCATCAGGTGAAAGCAGCGCTCGCCTCGGTCGCGAGCAAGCTCGACTGTGGCGGCTACGTGCGCCTGCTGGCGGAGAAGGTTTGAACCCGCAGCGGGTGGAGCGGAGGAAAAAATGACACCGACCGAAACCGACCATCGAACGTCCGCCGCGACCGGCAGCGGAGACCGGCCTCGCGTTCTCTTGCTCACGGACTCCGACGTTTTTGCCGGCACCGAGCGCCACATCCTGGAACTCGCGGCCGGGCTTCGGGATCTCCGAGTTCGTGTCCGCCTCGGTTGCCCAGAGCCTTCCGCTCTCCGCACCCGCGCCGCGGGCCTCGGTTTGCCCACGGTGACGATCCAAAAGGGCGGGCTCTGGGATCGTCCGGCGATCCACACACTCACTGAGCTGCTGGTCGCAGGCGAGGTCGACATCGTGCATGCCCACAATGGCCGCACCGGCCTCTCGGCGGCCGTCAGCACCTCGCGCTCCGGCGTGGGCCGGAGCGTCGTCACCCAACATTTCATCGAGCCGGGCCGGCTGCGGCAGGGAATCTTGCAACGTCCCCTCCGCGCATGGGCGCATCGGTGGACCAATGCCCGCATTGCACACTTCATCGCGATCTCCGGTCCGGTGCGCGACGCGATGATCGCCCGCGGCGACGCCACACCGGAGCGCACCTCAGTCGTGCCAAACGGCATCTCTCCTCCAGATGCCACCTCCGCACAGACGGCGAAGGTGCGCGCTGAATTCGGAATCCCCGACGATGCTCCCCTGGTCGTCTGCGTCGCCAGACTCGAACGCGAAAAGGATGTGCCCACGTTGATCGCCGCGATGAAACACGTCATCGCATCCGCCCCGCTCACGCGCTGCCTCATCGTGGGAGAAGGTGCGGAGCGCGCCGCGCTGCAAGCGCAGATCGATCGGCTTGGCTTGGGAGAGCAGGTCATCCTCACCGGTTTCCGCAACGACTCGATCGCGTTCACCGCCGCCGCCGATCTTTTCGTCCTTCCGAGTCTCGCGGAACCCTTTGGCCTCGCCATCGTCGAGGCGATGGCTCTTGGCCGGCCCGTGATCGCCGCGCGCACCGGGGGGCCGGGCGAAATCGTCGTCGATGGAGAGACTGGCCGGCTCGTCGAGCCGTCCGATCCGCGGATGCTCTCCGCGGCGATCGCGACCCTCAATGCCGATCCCGCCATGTGCGCGCGCATGGGCGAAGCCGGTCGCGCGCGCTACGAGGAATGCTACACCACCGCCCGGATGGCGCGGGCCACGCTCGAGGTCTATGAACTGGCTCTCGCCGCCCAGCGGTCCGCCGCTTTCCGATGAAAATCCTCCTCATCTCGCACACCTGCCAGTCGCGGGCAGAGGGGCAGCGCAAGGCCGAGCAGCTTGCCCGGCTCGGCGGAATCGAACTCAAGGTGCTGGCACCGGAGCGATTCAATCACTACGGCGTCTGGAAGGATGCCGAGACCCCGGAGCACTCGGGCTTCGAGTTCACGACGCAGAAGGTTCGCTGGCCCTGGCTGGGTCCGGCTCAAAATTATCTCCATTGGTATCCGGGCCTGAAACAACTCCTGCGCGACTTTCAGCCCGATATCATCGATCTCTGGGAAGAGCCCTGGGCACTCGTCAGCGCCCACACCTGCTGGCTCCGCAACCGGCTGGTGCCGCACGCGCGGATCGTCATGGAGTCCGAGCAGAATCTGCACAAGCGCTTCCCGCCGCCCTTTTCCTGGATCGAAAGCTACGTCATCGCCAACGCTGATCACGCGGTGGGTCGCAGCCGCGAAGTCATCGAGATCCTGCGAGCGAAAGGCTACAAGGGACCCGCCGAAGTCGTGGGCAATGCCGTCGATGTGGAGTTATTCCGACCCCTGAATCGCGAGAACTGCCGGCGCGAATTGGGATGGAGCACTTTCACCGTGGGTTACGTGGGCCGGCTGGTCGAGCGCAAGGGGCTCCTCGACGCAGTCGATGCGCTCGCATTTCTCCCGGACGACGTGCAGTTGGTCTTCGTGGGTTCGGGTGAGTTTCGACCGGCTCTGGACCGGCGCATCGAGGAGTTGGGCCGGGCGGCGCAGGTCCGTTTTCTCGATGCGCGCCCACTCGAGGAATTGCCGCCGGTGATGAATGCCCTCGATGCCTTGCTCCTGCCGTCGCATACGGTGCCCAGTTGGAAGGAACAATTTGGCCGCGTCATCATCGAGGCACAGGCCTGCGGTACTCCGGTGATCGGCTCAGACTCCGGAGCGATCCCGGAGGTAGTGGGTGCCGGCGGATTGATCTTTCCCGAAGGCGATGCCCAGGCGCTGGCGGCGGCAATCCTGCGATTGAAGACCAACCCAGACGAGCGACGCGAAATGGGCGCGACAGGGCGTCGCCAGGTCGAAGCGAACTACACCTGGGCCAAAGTCGCCGCCCGGATGCACGGCATCTACACCACCTTCAATCGGCGCGCGCACGCGGTGCAGCCCATCCTCGCCAGTGCGTAAGTCCATCCTGTTCTTCGGCCATACCGCCAAGCTGGGCGGAGGTGAGATCGCCTTGCTGAATCTCGTACAGCAACTCGACCGCACAGCTTTCAATCCACTGGTCCTGCTCGCCGCAGAGGGTCCGTTGCGCGAGAAACTGCTATCCGCACGGATCGAGACCTACGTGCTGCCACTCGCCGCCGGGATCGTCGAAACGCGCAAGGATAGTCTGGGCGGACGTAGCCTGCTCCGCATCGGGGCGTTATGGCATGCTTTGCTCTACGTCGTGCGCCTGGCGGGATTTATCCGCCGCCACCGGATCGATCTCGTTCACACAAACTCTCTCAAGGCGGACCTTCTCGGAGGCGTGAGCGCGCGGCTCGCGGGTGTTCCGGTCCTCTGGCATGTGCGCGACCGGATCGAGGCGGACTATCTCCCGCCGCGCGTCGTGCAAGCCTTCCGCTGGCTTTGCCGCTGGCTTCCCACTTACCTCATCGCCAATTCGCAGGCGACCCTGGACACGCTCAAGCTCAACGGCGTGAATGCAGCCGTGGTGCATGATGGATTCCCGGGAGACCTCGACGGCGGCATGGCCCCCGATCCACGCGCACCGACGATCGGACTGGTCGGCCGCATTACCTCCTGGAAAGGCCAGCACGTCTTTATCGAAGCCGCGGCAGCAGTGCGCCAAAGATTTCCGCACGCACGATTTCAGATCATCGGTTCGGCCATGTTCGGCGAGGACGCGTATGAGGCACGCATCCGGGCGATCGTCCGAGATCTTGGCCTTGACGATTGCGTCGAGTTCACGGGGTTCCGCGCCGATGTCCAGCAGTTGATCGGCCGGCTGACGATCCTCATCCATGCCTCGACCACTGGGGAACCCTTTGGCCAGGTCGTAATCGAAGGCATGGCCGCCGGCAAGCCCGTGGTCGCGACGAACGGTGGCGGAATCCCGGAGATCGTGGTCGATGGCAGGACCGGCCTGCTCGTGCCGATGGGCGAGGCCCAGCCGATGGCCGACGCGCTGGTGCGATTGCTCTCCGAACCGGCCCTGGCGAAAGCGATGGGCGAGGCTGGGCGCCAGCGTGTCGCCGAAAACTTCACCATTCAACATACCGCCCGGAAGGTGGAAGCCATCTACCATGCGCTCCTGCATCCGCAGTCGTCGCCTGACTTTCCTAAAGAAGATCCTGCCAACCGTCGGCAGTCAGACCGGGAGAACATGCCGGTTCACGCATTTCAATCAGTGCAGCGGTCGAAAACAGAGGGACAGACATGAGCAACCCGCAGAACCTTCCACATTCCAACAAAGAGCCTGGGGATCTGGGCGGCGACATCGTCGAGATGCCGCGCGCCGCCTTGGGGCTCGACGAATCCAAGCGCCGCGTAGCCATCGTGCATGACTGGCTACCGCTCTACGGCGGCGCTGAACGGGTGCTCGAGCAAATCCTCGCGCTCCATCCCGAAGCAGACCTCTACAGCATTGTGGATTTCATCCCCACCGGCAAACGGAAGTTCCTCCTCGATAAGTCGGTCCACACCTCCTTTATCCAGAAGCTGCCCTACGCAAAACGTTTCTACCGGACCTATCTGCCCTTGATGCCCTTGGCCATCGAGCAGTTCGATCTTTCCCGATACGATCTGGTCATCTCGAGCAGTTACGCGGTGGCCAAAGGGGTTCTCACCGGTCCGGACCAGTTGCATATCTGCTACTGCCACTCACCGATCCGCTATGGGTGGGATCTGCAAAGCCAGTACCTCGAGCATATCGGCGCGCGGCACCGCCTGACGGTCTGGCCCGCCCGTTTGCTTCTCCACTACATCCGCATGTGGGATCTGCGGACCGCCCACGGCGTAAATAGCTTCATCGCCAATTCCGCTTTCGTCGCCCGCCGGATCAAGAAAGTCTATGGCCGTGAAGCGCGAGTCATCTATCCACCCGTGGATACCTCCTCCTTCACTCTGGACACGACAAAGGATAACTTCTACGTCACCGCCTCGCGCATGGTCTCTTACAAGAAGATCGACCTGATCGTGGAAGCCTTCACCCGCATGCCGGACAAGGAACTCATCGTCATCGGCGACGGTCCGGACTTCAAGGCGATCAAGGCCAAAGCCGGCCCCAACGTGAAGTTGGTCGGCTATCAGGAGAATGCGGATTTTGTCGGTTACATGCAGCGGGCGCGGGCCTTCATCTTCGCCGCGGAGGAAGACTTCGGCATCGTGCCGATCGAGGCGCAGGCGTGCGGCACGCCAGTCATCGCCTACGCACGCGGCGGCGTCACCGAGACCGTCGTTTCCGGGGAGACTGGCATTTTCTTCAAGGAGCAGACTTCTGCTTCTCTCCAAGCAGCAGTGCGCGACTTCGAGAACCACCGCGCCAGCCTTCACCCCGAGCGGTGCCGGATGAATGCCGAGCGATTCTCCGTGGCGCGTTTCCGTCGGGAGTTTTCCGCCTTCCTGGAGCGCGAGTGGATCGCCTTCAAGTCCATGAGCAACGGCGTGAACGACGTATAGCGGAAAATCTCAACGACGCCTTGAGTGAGCGGCGGGTTAACAGCCCGCCGCTTTTTTTTTGGCCCGATCGCTCCGTCGATGGCACCGATCTCCACCGCGTCCTCTACACCCCCGGCAGCCTGAACCCCGCGCAGACCCTCGAACTCATCTCCCAGAACTGCGACACCCTGCACTGCGTCCACAGCCAGGGCGTCATCCATCGCAACATCAAGCCCGGCAACATCCTCGTCACCACCGGCAGTCGCGCCAAGATCGCCGATTCGGCCTCGCCCGCCCGCTCATACGGGGCCACGACAGTATCAAAAAATGGTATCAAACGGATATTTTTCGCGGGCTAGTTGATATCCGCGAGGCTATCGTTTCAGTGCGTTCGGGCAGTTAGCTCAGTGGTAGAGCGGCTCGTTTACACCGAGTTGGTCGGGGGTTCGAATCCCTCACTGCCTACGCGTAGGGCGAGCAGCCTGGAAGACATGCTCGCTCTACATCAGCCGCAGATCGCACGTCAGGAGGTTCGGCTTGAGCGTGCGGCAGGGGCTGCGCGTGAGCGTCGGTGGAGCGGAGTCTTTAGCGCGGCAGGGCTCGAAGTGGCGGCGCTCGGCGCTGAGGCGGTAGTGCCGCGCCTCGCGTCCGCGGCGGAGGACGATGTGGAGCGGCAGGTGCGGGGCGACGCCAGGATGCAGCGAGGGATACAGAGCGCTCC
>JBGSYE010000704.1:0-4878 GCA_041751075.1 Chthoniobacteraceae bacterium | reverse complement strand
GGCCTGGAAGGCACGCTCGCTCTTCAACAGTCCACCCTTGCGCCGCGCGACAGGCTCCGCATACAAAGCCCTCCTCCTATGAACTCCGGTACGCTCAAAACCGCCGCCCTGCTCACTGCCATCTCCTTCGCGACCACCGGTTGCGAAAATCTCACTCCCGGTGGGAATGCCGCTGTCTTTGGAGGTGGCGCTGGCATCCTGGCGGGGAGCCTCGCGCGCCATGCCGGGATGAGCACCGGGGAGGCGATCGCGACTGGCGCCGCCGTCGGCGCGGTGGTCGCCATCACCACCTACATCATCGCCAAACATCAGGCGGATGCGCGGCAGCGGCAGGTGGCCGCGCAGCGTGGGCGCATCGCCTCGCAGCGCATCGCCCGGCGCAACCCCTCCTCTTCCAGGAAAACGAAGCCCCGCTACATCGCGGTGGACACGGTGAAGAACGAGAAGACTTCGCCGAAGGCCAAAAAGGCCGTAATGATCTACGACACCCAATCCGGCCAGGTCGTAGGCAATAACGTCTATGACGTGCAGAGCCCACCGGCGGTCGGCCAGACGGCGAAGTTTGACACCTACTCCGCGGAGTACGTCGGCAGCGGCGGGTAGGGGGGTAAGTTGAGGGTTGCGAGTCGAGGGTTGATTGGCGCACCTCGACTGATGGAACACTCGCGCAGACCAGCGACGCCGCTCAACCCCCAACACTCCTCACTCAACTTCTTCCTCATGAACATCCACGAATACCAGGCCCGCGAACTCTTTGCGAAATACGGCGTCGCGACCCAACCCGGAAGCGTCGCCAGCACCCCCGACGAGGCAGAGAAGGTGGCCGCTGCGCTGAAAGCGCAGAAAGTCATCGTCAAAGCGCAGATTCACGCCGGCGGGCGCGGCAAGGGAACTTTCAAGAGCGGCTTCAAGGGCGGGGTGCATCTGGCCAGCTCGCCGAGCGAGGCGCGCGACTTTGCCGGGAAGATGCTCGGCGAAACGCTCGTGACGCATCAGACCGGCGCCGAGGGGAAAGTCGTGAGCAAGGTCTTCGTCGGTGAAGCGGTGGACATCGCCCGCGAGCTTTACTTCGCCATCCTCCAGGATCGCGCGACCAGCGGCTACACGATCATCGCCAGCACCGAGGGCGGCGTGAATATTGAGGAAGTCGCGGAGAAGACGCCGGAGAAAATCCACCGCGAGCACATCCATCCCGTGCTCGGCATGCAGAGTTTCCAGGCCCGCAAGATCGCCGCCGCGCTCGGGCTGCGCGGCCCGCTGATGACGCAAGCCGCAAAGCTATTCGGCGCGCTCTTCAAGCTCTTCCTCAAGGCGGATTGCTCGCTCGTGGAGATCAACCCGCTCGTCGTCACCGGCGACGGACGACTCATGGCGCTCGATGCGAAATTCAACTTCGACGACAACGCGCTCTACCGGCAGCCCGACATCGCCGCGATGCGCGACAAGAGCGAGGAAGACCCGCGCGAAGTCGCCGCGTCGGAATTTTCGCTGAACTACATCGGCCTCGACGGCGACATCGCCTGCCTCGTGAACGGCGCCGGCCTCGCCATGGCCACGATGGACATCATCCAGTACGCGGGCGGCGAACCTGCAAACTTCCTCGACGTCGGCGGTGGCGCGACCAAGGACCAGGTCGCCTCGGCCTTCCGCATCATCCTCGGCGATCCGAACGTGAAAGGCATCCTCGTGAACATCTTCGGCGGCATCATGGACTGCGACGTGATCGCCCACGGAATCCTCGCCGCCGCGCGCGAGACGCAGCTCGGCATCCCACTGGTCGTCCGTCTCGAAGGCAACAACGTCGAAGCCGGCAAGAAGACGCTCGCATCGAGCGGCCTCGCCGTGATCGGCGCCAGCGACCTTGCGGACGCCGCGGCGAAGATAGTCGCGGCGGTGAAACAGGCGGCCTGATTCGCTGCGTCTAGGGGCCATCGTCAATGAAAGTCATCGAAATCGCCTTTTCGTGTTATCCGGTCACGGACATTCCGCGGGCGAAGGCGTTCTATGAAGGGGTGCTCGGGCTCAAGTGCACGATGGATCATGACATGGGCGAAAAGGGGCGCTGGATCGAATACGAAATCGGACCTGCGACGCTCAGCCTCGGCAAGTATCCCGACTTCAGACCAACCAGCGACGGATGCACGGTCGGGCTTGAAGTAGAAGACTTCGACGCGGCGGTGGAGGCGGTGCAGGCCGCTGGCACAAAGATAAACATGGGCCCGCTAGAAACGCCCGTCTGCCACATGCTGATGATCTCCGATCCAGACGGCAACCCGCTCATCATCCACAAGCGCAAACCGGGGCACAGCTGAGTCCCCGGCCAAGTCTCTCTCGTTCACATGTCCATCCTCGTCACTCCATCCACTCCCGTCGTCATTCAGGGCATCACCGGCAGCTTTGGCGCGAAGCATGCGCAGCTTTCCATCGAATACGGAACGGCGGTCGTCGCCGGCGTCACGCCTGGAAAAGGCGGGCAGTTCTTCGAGCATGCCGGCAAGAAGGTGCCGATCTTCGACACCGTCGGTGAAGCCGCAAAGGAAACCGGGGCGCGGGCCAGCGCCGTTTTCGTGCCGCCGCCCTTCGCCGCGGATGCGATCCTGGAGTGCGTGGATGCCCGGCTCGATCTCGTCGTCGCCATCACCGAGGGCATCCCGGTGAACGACATGGTGCGCGTGAAGCACGCGATGAAGACCAGCGGCGGCAAGACGCGGCTGATCGGGCCGAACTGCCCCGGCGTCGTCACACCCGGCACGGGCAAGGATTCGCACGGCGGCTGCCGCATCGGCATTGCGCCGGGCTACATTCACACGAGCGGAAACGTCGGCGTCGTCTCGCGCAGCGGCACGCTCACTTACGAAGCCGTGTGGCAACTCACTTCGCGCGGCTACGGGCAATCGACCTGCGTCGGCATCGGCGGCGATCCGGTGAATGGCACCTCGCATCTCGACGTGCTCCAGATGTTCAACGACGACCCGGCGACCGAGGCCATGATCATGATCGGCGAGATCGGCGGCGAAGCCGAAGAGCAGGCCGCCGCGTGGGCCGCGAAGCATTGCAAGAAACCGATCGCCGCCTTCATCGCCGGCGCCACCGCGCCTCCAGGACGCCGCATGGGCCACGCCGGCGCGATCGTCAGCGGAGGAAAAGGCACCGCGCAGGGCAAGATCGACGCGCTCAAAGCCGCCGGCATCGCCGTCGCCGCGACGCCCTCCGTGATGGCCGAGACGCTGCTGAAGCATTGGGGCAAGGGGTAATGCCGCGGATACTCTCCGGCATCAAGCCGACCGGAAAGCCGCACATCGGCAATTTCTTCGGCATGATGAAACCTGCCATCGAGTGGCAGGAGAGCGGTGAGGCGTTCTACTTCATCGCCGACTACCACGCGCTCACCACCGTGCAAAATCCCGTCGAGCTGCGCGAATACACCCGTGGCGTCGCGCTCGACTTCCTCGCCTGCGGACTCGATCCCTCGAAGGCCGTGCTCTGGCGCCAGAGCGATGTGCCCGCCGTCACGGAGCTGACGTGGCTGCTCTCGTGCGTCACGCCGATGCCGATGCTGGAGAATTGCCACGCCTACAAGGATCACCTCGCGAAGGAGAAAGTGCCGTCGCACGGCCTCTTCGCGTATCCGGTGCTCATGGCCGCGGACATCCTCCTCTTCGACAGCAATGTCGTCCCCGTCGGACGCGACCAGAAGCAGCACGTCGAGGTGACACGCGATCTCGCGGCGAAGATGAATGCGCTCTACGGCAAAATCCTCGTCATCCCCGAAGCGAGCATTTCGCCCGAAGTGGAAACGATCCCCGGCCTCGACGGGCAGAAGATGAGCAAGAGCTACGGCAACACCATCGAGCTATTCGAGGAGGAGAAGGCACTGCGGAAGAAAGTGATGGCGATCAAGACCGACTCCACGCCCGTCGAGTCGCCGAAAGATCCCGCGCATTCCGCCATCGTCGCGCTGTATCGCCACTTCGCCTCCGCCGCCGAGGTCACGCTGATGGAGGATGACTTCCGGGCCGGAGGCATCGGCTACGGCGACTTCAAGAAGCGGCTCTTCGAAGCGATCTGGACTTACTTCGCCCCCATGCGCGCCCGCCGCGCCGAACTCGCCGCCGATCCCGGCTACATCGACCGCGTCCTCACCCACGGCGCGCAACGCGCCGGAGCCGTAGCGGCAAAGGTGATGGATCGCGTCCGGATGGCTGTGGGGCTTCGGTGACCCTCAGCACCAGCGTCACGAGCCGCTCGCTCCGTCCCGCGCACTTCGTCGATGATGATTTGCGCGGCTTTCGGAAAAACGACGAGCACCGCCGTCGAGAGCAGCGCACCGGCGTGGGCAACGGTTTTCATCGACGAACACCCATCATTGACGCGAAGCCCGCCGACACCAGGAGCGGCGGCAGTGCTCGGAGCGTGGAGAAGCTCAGTCCAATCAACGCTTCCGGGCGCTGCGGATTTCCCCGAGTAACTTCACATTCTCGCGTTCGATCTGGGTGAAGCGGGTTTCGATTTGATCCATCTGCAGTCCTGGCTGTGCACGATACCAAGCCCGTGCCCGGAACTCTTTTTGCAACGCCGTGTCCGTAAAGACGTAGCCATGGCGCGCGAACATCTCGTTGATTGCGTAGCGCAGTTGGGCGTCGCCGAACCCCGCGAGATCTTCGCGGGTCAGGAGCCGTTGCCGCGTCTCCGGGTAGCGTTCACCGGGCAGGTTGACGCGCTGCCCTTCCTGCGCCGCTTCCACTCCACCGATAGCTCGGCGGGTCTCGGGCTGTAACGGCCGCGCCACCTCAGGAGGCTCGCTCCCAGGAGGAGGCGTTTGCTGGACCCGCCCGGCTGTGCCGGCCGGCGCCATCCCGCGTGCCGTCCGGGCATCGC
>JBGSYE010000703.1:0-4512 GCA_041751075.1 Chthoniobacteraceae bacterium | reverse complement strand
TGCTTGCGGATGCTGACGACGACGAGGTTGTGGAAGACGCCCTCCGCTGGAAGCGCCATGTCCACGATCTCGGGAAAGTTCATGCGGAAGACCGGCAGAAAAATGCGAACGCTCGCCGTGCCCATGTAAAAATCCTCCATCGGCGGGATGCCCACGATCGTGCAGGGATATACCGCATCGCGCCGGTGCGTGATCGCGGTGAGGTGAAAAACCGGGTAGTCATCCAGCGGCGTGTAGAATCCGGTGTGATCGCCGAAGGGCCCCTCGGGCCGGAGTTCGCCCGGCTGCACGTAACCTTCGAGCACGAAATCGACATCGGCGGGCACCTCGAGATCCACCGTCTCGCATTTCACCAGCGGCACCGGCCTCTTCCGCACGAAGCCCGCGAAAAGAATCTCATCGAGCCCATCCGGCAGCGGCGCGGTCGCCGCGAACGTGTACGCCGGATCGCCGCCGATCGTCACCGCGACCGGCATGCGCTCGCCGCGCTCGTAGTATCGCCGGCCGTGCCGCGCGCCGACCTTGTGGACTTGCCAGTGCATGCCAGTCGTCTGCTCGTCATAGACCTGCATCCGATACATCCCGAGGTTCCGCTCGCCCGTATCCGGATCCTTCGTATGCACACACGGAAAAGTGATGAAGCGCCCGCCATCCTTCGGCCAGCACTGCAAAACAGGGAGCGCGGAACTCGGAACGCGGAGAGAGGGCGGGCCCGATTCGGCATTCCCTATTCCGCATTCCGCATTCCGCATTCGATGCACTACCTCCTTGCACGGCCCGTCCTTCACCCGCTTCGGCTTCGCATTCAGCAAATCGAGCCCCTGCATCGCCAGCGTCCATGCGTGTTTGAGCGAAGTCGGCGGCTTCGCTTTCAAGATCAGCTCCATCTGCCGCATCAGCTCGTCGATGTGATCGAGCCCGAGCGCCATCGCCATGCGCTTCGTCGAGCCCATCGTATTGATCGCGAGCGGAAACTTCGACGGCACGCCATTCACCGTTGGCTTTTCAAAGAGCAATGCCTTCCCGCCGCCCACAGACTTCATCTCACGATCCGCATACTCCGTGATCTCCAGCTCCGTCGCCACCGGAGCGGCGATGCGCCGCAGCTCTCCGGCTCGTTCGAGGTCGGTGAGGAATGCGGAAAACGAATCGTAGGCCATGCCGGTTTGTAGCGGCGGTGTATGACCGTCGCAAACTTCCGCGGGCGAAGGTGGAGGGGACCATGTGCCGCGTACGCTCCGCGCTGCCTTCGCCCGCGGATGCGAGCGACGGTCACAGACCGCCGCTACAGACGTGGCACCTCGTGATATTCGAGCGCCCATTCGCGCATGAAGCGGACGCGGTTCGGCGTGATGCGGTAGATGATGAGCTCGGGATTGTCCGGTGTGCCGAGGTAGCGGCGGAGCAGGGGGTTCGACGCCCATATTTCGCCGAGCAGCGCAGCGTCCGTGAGCACTTCGGCGGTGCCGGTGATGCGGACCTGGTCGTGCTTGTCGTCGAGGTAGCAGAGTTCGACGCGCGGATTGGCGGCGATCTCGGCGGTCTTGCCGTAGCTGCGGAGATTGGCGACGAAGATCGTGAAGCCATCGACGCGCACCGGCGAGACGGGGCGCAGGCGCGGTTGCTCGCCGTCGATCGTCGCGAGCATCGGGAATTTCGCCCCTGCGATCACGGCGCGGGCGAGGGCAGGCAGTTCGGCAGGGTCGATCGGAGCGGGGGCAGGCATGGGGGGAGGAAGTTGAGTGTTGAGTGTTGAGTGTTGAGTGTTGGATGTTTGGCACTGCTGGGCGCGAGACGAGGAATTGCGCCACTCAACACTCTACATTCAGCACTCAACCCATTCCCCATGGATCGGCTCCAGCAAATCCTCGATACGAAACGCCAGGAAGTGGCGCGCCTTCTCCCACGACTCGATCATCTGCGCGCTGCCGCGCTGCTCCGAAACGATGTCCGCCCATTCGCCGCTGCGCTGGACCGCGGACCGGAAGCGCTGGGGCTCATCGCCGAGGTAAAGAAAGCGAGCCCGAGTGCGGGCGTGATCGCGACGGAGTTCGATCCCGTGGCGATCGCCCGGGCCTACGCGGCGGCTGGTGCGCATTGCCTCTCGGTGCTCACCGACGAGCAGTTTTTCCAGGGACGCCTGAGCTACCTCACACGCATCCGGCAGGCCGTCGCGCTGCCCTGCCTGCGCAAGGATTTCATCATCCACGACGTGCAGATCTACGAGGCGGCTGTGGCGGGCGCGGATGCGATCCTCCTGATCGTCGCCGCGCTCACCCAGCCGGAACTCAAGGCGTTGAACCGCACCGCCGAGACGCTCCAGCTCGACGTGCTGGTGGAAGTCCACACCCGCGAGGAACTCGACCGCGCGCTCGATCTCGGCGCGCGCCTGCTCGGGATCAACAATCGCAACCTCACCACCTTCACCGTCGATCTCGCGACCACCGAGGAACTCAGCGAGGACGTGCCCGACGATGTGATCCTCGTCTCCGAGAGCGGCCTCAAGACGCGCGCCGACACTCAGCGAGTCTTCGATGCCGGCTGCAACGCGATCCTCGTCGGCGAAAGCCTGATGCGCTCGGGCAATGCCGCCGGCCAAGTCGCGGAGCTCCTCGGCGTGAACGCCGGTTAGCTTCGCGCTACGCGAGCGTCGCGTTCCACTTGTCGATATTCGCCTTCTGCGCGGCGGAGAGCTCTTCGGTGGGATCGAGGATGTCGATGCCCGTGATCTTGTCGCCCTGCTGCACCGCATTCACCACGTCCTGCCCGCTGGTCACTTCGCCGAAGACGGCATGCTTTCCATCGAGCCAGGCGCACGGCACGTGCGTGATGAAAAACTGGCTGCCGTTCGTATTCGGCCCCGAGTTGGCCATCGAGAAAATGCCGGGCTTCGAGTGCTTCAGCGAGCGATCGATTTCATCGGCAAATTTATAGCCAGGGCCACCCATCCCGGTGCCGGTGGGGTCGCCGCCCTGGATCATGAAGTCGTTGATGACACGGTGAAATTTCAGGCCGTCGTAGTAGCCGCGTTTCGCGAGATTCAGGAAGTTGGCGGCAGTCGTCGGCACCTTGGAAGCGAAGATCGTCGCGGCGATCTCGCCGCGGCTGGTTTTGATGAGGATGCGGATGTCTTTCATTGGGGAGGTGGAGCATTTGTCGTGAAAATGGGTTTGGCAATACGCATCGCCGCGGACGACGGACGCAGCGGCGGCTCAAGCGCGCGTGCTCTTGCGAACTGCGAGCCGGCGGCGAAATGTGGCGCTGTGGAAAAGCAGGTCCTCGATCGCCACCCGCGCGAGCGCCGCCGGGCTCGGCCAGCCCGCGGCGCGGTAGCTGCGAATCCGAAAGCGATTCATCGCCGTGGCCCAGCCAGCCGCCGGACTCCAGACGCCCTCCCTCCGCCGCACCCGGTGAAAAATTCCGTCGTGCAGCACGGTCGGTTTTACATCGAAGTAATGCAGCACGGCAGGATCCCCCGCCCAACCGGCATCGGGATTTGCGAGCTGCGAATTCAACGCGCGCAATTCCTCCTCGGAGAGATATAGGGGCCCGCGGAGAAATTCGCGCGCTTCATACTTCAGGCGGCCCGCGTCGGCGGCGGCGAAGGTGAGGTAATTCAGCATGCCCTGCTCGCCGGCGCGGAAGCTCTGATGCGGATGCTCACGGGTGAGCCGCAGCGAGCGCAAATAGTCGTCGAGGTCGAAGAGCCCCTGGCGGGCGAAGTATGAGCACGTGATGAAATATGGTCGCCCCTCGACGCGGTAGCCGGGGAAGTGCGCGCGCACGAAGTCGGGATGCATCCATCGGAGATCGATCTCGCGGAGATCATTCACGGGCTCGCCGCTGCCGGCGAAGATCACATCCGCGTCCGATGTCGCGCAGAGACCTCCGATGTCGCCCGCGATCACGGTGTCGGAATCCAGATAGAGGAAGCGGTCGAACGGCCCTTCCCAAAAGGCGATCATCTTCGAATAACCCCAGCCGCCGAAGCTCTCCTGCCGCAGCGCAGGATCGCGCACGTCGTCACGCCGGATCGTCAGACAGCCGTATTGCCGTTCCAGGGCGCGCGTGGAGAAGGTGCCGTCCACGATCAGACAGATGGGCATTTTCGGCATGTAGGTGCGGATGCTCTCGCAGCAGCCTCGCGTGAGCCGGAAGTCCGCGTGATGGCAGAGGATGTAGATGCCGAATTGGGACATGCGTTCCGGCTAGCGCGACCGCTCGAAGTCGATGCGGCGCTCGCAGAGTTTGGCGAGTTGCGCGCGCAGGAGGCGCTTGAGCTCCGTGCGCTGCTCGGGCTTGAGGCGGTTGCGGCGGATTTCCGCGAAGAGCTTTTCGCACGAGCGCCGCGCATCGTCGGACCAGTCCTTCGTCGCGATGCGCTGCTCCTCGAGCACAGCCTGGAGACGGTGCGCGTCGAGCGCGACTTCGTCGCGACGGGCGTGCGCCCGATTCGCCACATAGGCCAGCGTGCCGACCGCGCGATCGAGGAGGATCCAGGGAAAGTTCAGC
>JBGSYE010000702.1:0-3898 GCA_041751075.1 Chthoniobacteraceae bacterium | reverse complement strand
GAGATGGCGCTGTATTGCGCCACGAGCTTCCTGCCGACGCTCCGCCACATCGCGACCTGGCGGCCCGATGTATTGCATGCGCACTTCGCCATGCCCACCGGGCTGCTCGCATGGGCCGCGCATCGCCTCACGGGCGTCCCGTACGTCCTCACCGCGCATCTCGGCGATGTCCCCGGCGGGGTCCCCGAGCAGACGGATCGCCTCTTCCGCATCGTAGGTCCGCTCGCCCGCCGCGTGTGGTCGTCGGCCGCGGCCTGTACGGCGGTCAGCTCGTTCGTGCAGGACCTCGCCGAGCGCGCCTATGGCCGAAAGGTCACCCGCATCCTCAACGGCATCGACCTCGGCCAATCTGCGATCCGCAATCCGCAATCCGCAATTCCCCATCTCGTCTTCCTCGGTCGCTTCAACCCGCAGAAAAACGCGCCCTTCCTCATCGACGGTCTCGCACTGCTGCGCGATCTGAATTGGGGACTCACGATGATCGGCGACGGGCCGGATCGCGCGGCAGTGGAAGCGCGAATCGCCAGCCACGGCCTGGCGGATCGCGTGCGACTCGCGGGATGGAAGGCGGCCGCAGAGGTGCGAGCGACGCTCTCAGGGGCGGACATCCTGTGCCTGCCTTCGCTCTCGGAGGGGCTCCCCGTCGCCGCCATCGAGGCGCTGGCCCATGGCCTGGCCATCGCCGGGAGCGACATCCCGGGTCTGCGCGACGTGCTCCTCCCCGGCGTCAATGGCCTCGCAGCCCCGGTGAATGATGTCGCGGCGTATGCCGGAGCACTCAGCCGCTTGATCGCCGATCCCACGCTGCTGGAAACCATGAAGTCAGCGAGCCGCGAGCACGCCCGCGCCTTCGATCTGCGCGGGGTCGTCGAGGAATACGAACGCGTCCTCCAGACTGCCGCAGGCCCCCGCGCTTGCTGAATGGCACGGGCCGCGCTTTTATCCGGCCATGTCCGATCTCTGGCACGCTCTCAAACCCGACGCTCGCAAGCAGCTTTCACAGCGCGATTACTCGCAGAAAACGCTCCCCGAGCGACTGGCCACGAGCGGTATCGAAGTAGGCGAAGCGATCGCCAAACGCGCGGAACTGAACGACGCCTGGATCCCGGGCGTCGAGATCTTTGGTCGCCGGATTTTCCCGCAGCGGCACCGCGGCTTCTTCGGGGAATTCGCGCGCCAGGGCGATGGGCCGCTCGCCGTCATCGGGCTGTGGCCGCGGCAGTGGGCGACGGCCCGGATGTTCGCCGGGACGGCCAAGGGCTTTCACATCCATCCGCCGCACATCCCCGATGGTACCACGCCGGAGGCCTGGTTTCGCCGGCTCTTTATCGAGGAGCCGCGGAACTTTTCGCTGCGGCCCTACGACCGCGAGCAGTGGGACGCGATGTTCTTCGTGCAAGGCGCCATCGAGATGCTGCTCGTCGATGAACGCGCGGGAATGCCGCGCCGGGTCATGCGTTTCTTCATCGAAGGCGACGATCAGCGCGGGCCAAACAACGCCTGCGCGGTGATCCCGTCCGGGGTCGCCCACGCGATGCGCGTCGAAGGTTCGCGCGAGGCGATCATGGTGTATGGCACGACGACGATCTTTGAGCCGGAGTTCGAGGGGCGGCTGGTCGATGAGATCGAGCGGCCGATGCTGCCGGAGGAGTGGCAGAAATACATCGGCTGAGCGAAGGAGCGCGCCCGTGCCGCTGTACGAATACGAACTCTGCTCCGGGGACTGCGCGAAGTGCGGCGGGCACTTCCAGCTTCAGCGACCGATCAAACGTCTCGCACTCAGCGAGTGCCCGCTCTGCAGGAAGCCGGTGCGCAAAGTGGTCTCGAAATTCAACACGCCGAAGGTGACCAAGCCGGCGTCTATCACCGACGCGAAGCGCGCCGGCTTCGCCGTGCTGAAGAAAGTCGGCAAGGGCGAATACGAGCGGCAGTAGCTCAGCCCGCCGCCGCGTCGCTGCACACGGCCTGGAGATACTCGCGGTATTCATTCTTTGGCAGCGCAGCCACGAGAGCATCGAGCCTGCTTTGATCGATCCAGCCCTGGTGGAAAGCGATTTCTTCGAGACACGCGATCATCAGGCCCTGCCGATTCTGGATCGCCGCGATGTAGTTCGCGGCTTCGAGCAGGCTGGTCTGCGTGCCGGTGTCGAGCCAGGCCATGCCACGGCCCAGCACTTTCACATTCAACTCTCCCCGCCGGAGATACTCGATGTTCACGTCCGTGATCTCGAGTTCTCCCCGGGCGCTGGGCTTCATGTGGCGGCAGATCTCGACGACCTGGCGGTCGTACACATAAAGACCCGGCACGGCGAAGGGGCTCTTCGGTTTCGCGGGCTTTTCTTCGAGGCTGATGGCCTTGCCGGCGGCGTCGAATTCCACCACGCCATACCGCTCCGGATCGCGCACCTGGTAGCCAAAGATGCACGCGCCGGATTTCATTGCGAGCGCGTCGCGGAAGAAGTCGAGTTTCCCGTAGAAAATATTGTCGCCGAGGATCAGCGTCACGCCGTCGCCACCGATGAATTTTTCGCCGATGAGGAATGCCTGCGCTATGCCTGCGGGCTTCGCCTGCTCCGCATATTCGATCCGCATGCCGAGGCGCGATCCGTCGCCGAGCAGGTCGCGAAACATCGGCACATCCTTCGGCGTGGAAATGATGAGCACCTCGCGAATGCCGCCCAGCATGAGGGTGGCGAGCGGGTAATAGATCATCGGCTTGTCATAGACGGGCAGCAGTTGCTTGCACGCGACGCGCGTCAGTGGGTAGAGCCGGGTGCCGGCGCCGCCCGCGAGGATGATGGCTTTTTTGTTCATTGAGGATTCAGGGATTTCGCATTCAGCAGTTTGGGTGCTCGCACGTGGAAGGTGAGCGCGTCACGGCCTCCGGCAGAAGACCTCCACGGTGTCGAAGGTGCCGCAAAGATCGTAATTTGCGGTGAGGTATTCATGCACTGGCCTGGCCCAGACGCTGAACTTCGAGGCCTCGACCTTGTTGAGGGCGCGGTCGTCCACGATGACCACCGCGGGTCTTTCCTTTTCCATCTCGCGGATGGTCCGGGGCGACCAGACGCCGGTGGTGGTGCTGTTGTCCTGATAGAGCGAATTCAGGTAAGTGGGGCGGTTCGTCATCACGTTGTAGCCCGGCTGGTAGGGGAAGCAGATGAGCCAGTCGCCTGGCTTCGAGTGCTCGGCGACGAGGCGGCGCACGCCTTCTAATTCGGGCCAGTCCTTGTCTTTGTGGACCCAGACTCGCACGCCATTCTCCCCCTCGAACAACTTCCGTTTGGATTTCTTGATGGTGGTGCGCGCAGCGATGGTGCCGGCGGAGTAGTGATCGAAGGCGAGCCACGCAAAGAGCGTGAACTGGAGCGCGACGAGCGGGGCGACGCTCAGCCGCCAGCGCCTGGGGAGGAGCAGTAAAGTACCGGCCAGTGCGACGAAGCAGCCCGGCATGAACTCCGACAGATGCGGCCGGTCCGGGCGGAAAAAAAAGAACTGCGGGAATGTGGCGAGCGACGCGATCAGCAGGAGCAGGACGAGTGTCTCCGGCCGATCCAGCGCAAATTCCCGCCGGAAAATTCCGGCGAGCACTTTCGTCGCCGCCCAGCCGAGGAGCAGCCCGTAGAGCAGCACCGGCAGATACGTGAGGACGAAAAGCACCGACTTGTCGGCCGCAACGAAAGATCGTGCCGTAGCCCACGAGACTCGCGGCAGGGTCGAGCGATCACTGTCTTGCTCGATCTTGAACGGTGCGAAAGCGGTCGGCGGATCGGGCGGAAAAGTCGGCGGCCGCTTGACGACGACGGCCCTGGCTTCGCTGCCGAGGAAGCGCGCCCAGCCGAAGTATTGGTGGGCGAACTCCCGACCGTACCCGCCAGCCCGTGCCGCGAGCACAGCG
>JBGSYE010000701.1:0-2820 GCA_041751075.1 Chthoniobacteraceae bacterium | reverse complement strand
GAAGTTTAAGATCGGCAACTTGCAGGACATCCCCGAGGGCGAAGACATCTCGCTCTTCAAGAACGGCGACTTCCTCGATCTCTGCGCCGGCCCGCACGTCATGCGCACGGGGAATATCGGCGCCTTCCGGCTCACCCACGTCGCCAGCGCCTACTACAAGGGCGACGAAAAGAACCCGCAGCTCCAGCGCATCTACGGCACGGCCTTCAAGAACAAGACTGAGCTGGAGGCCTACTTCACGATGCTGGAGGAGGCGAAGAAGCGCGATCACCGCAAGCTCGGCAAGGAGCTGGAGCTCTTCTGTTTCGACGACGACGTCGGCCCCGGCCTCCCGCTCTGGCTCCCGCGCGGCACGGTGCTGATCGAGGAGATCGAGAAGCTGGCGAAGGACACGGAATTCGCCGCCGGATACGATCGCGTCCGCACGCCGCACCTCGCGCGGGAGAATATGTATCTCACCAGCGGGCATCTGCCTTACTACGCGGAGTCGATGTTCCCGCCGATGACCCTCGAAGGCGATTCCCCGGGTAGGGTGGGCGTCTCGCCCGCCGTGGCGCGCGTCCCGCGCGACACCTCCGAACAGGAAAAAGGCGCCACTTACTCCAAACGCCGCCGCCTCCCTCATTTCGAGAAGCCGTGGACGATTTATTTCATCACGATCTCCACCGTCAATCGGCGCACCCTTTCGCCGCAATCCCGCACTGTCGTCCTCGATGCCTTGCGGTACTTCGACGGCACCCGCTACGAACTTTTCGCCGCGTGCGTCATGCCGGACCACGCACACTTTCTCCTCCAACCCGCCAGCAAGGAACAGGACGAGAAAGGCGCGAGTGTCTTCTGGTCGCTCGGTGAACTGATGCACTCGATCAAATCCTTTACGGCAAAACGCATCAACGAGTTGGAAGGAACGACCGGCGGTGTGTGGGAGCAGGAGCGTTTCGATCGGTATGTGCGAGGTGACAACGATCTGGAGGAGAAATTTCTCTACATCTGCAACAACCCACGCGGTGAAAACCTGGTCGGCCCGGAGGAGGAGTACCAGTGGCTGTGGACGCGGGACTTCAATCCGGATGCATCGCGCGAGACGCGCGACGCGGCGGGCGGGACGCCCACCCTACCCGCGGAACATCGATCCGCCGGAGATGGGCCTTTGCCTGAACCACCCGAACGTCAGACAGGCGACCGCTACTACCTCAAAGCCATGAACTGCCCGCATCACCACAAGCTCTTCGGAGCGGTGCCGCGGAGTTATCGCGACCTTCCCCTGCGGCTCGCCGAATACGGCACCTGCTACCGCTATGAGCAGAGCGGCGAACTCTTTGGCCTGATGCGCGTGCGCGCGATGCAGATGAATGACGCCCACATCTACTGCACCGAGGAACAGTTCGCCGCCGAGTTCAACGCCGTGAATGAGATGTATCTGAAGTATTTCGGCATCTTCGGCATCGATCGCTACCAGTTCCGCTTCAGCACCCATGACCCGCGGGAACTTGGGAAGAAATTCGTCGATCAACCCGAGCTCTGGCTCAAGACCGAGAAGATGGTCCGCGACGTCCTCGTCGCCAGCGGTGCGCCCTTCGTCGAAGTCCCCAACGAAGGCGCCTTCTACGGCCCGAAGATCGACATCCAGATTTGGAACGTCATCGGCAAGGAATTCACCCTCGCCACGAACCAGGTCGATTTCGCCGTCCCCGCGCGCTTCGGCCTGCACTACAAGACCCGCGAAAACACCGACGCCACGCCGCTCTGCATCCACCGCGCGCCACTCGGCACACACGAGCGATTCATCGGCTTCCTCATCGAGCACTACGCCGGCAACTTCCCGCTCTGGCTCGCGCCCGAGCAGGTGCGCGTGCTGCCGATCGGCGATGAAGAGCCGCTCGTGACCTACGCGAAATCCATCCAGTCCGAACTCCGCGCCGCCGGAGTCCGCGCCACCATCGACACCGGCAGCGACCCGATCAAAGCCAAGATCGCCAACGCCGAGCAGATGAAGACTCACACCATGCTGGTAATCGGCCACCGCGACCTCGAGGCCGGCAACGTCAGCGTCCGCATCCACGGCAAAGGCAACGTCGGCGCAAAACCTCGCACGGAGTTTGTGTCCGAGTTGCTCGCCGCGATCAAAGAGCGGCGAGGCTGACTACTGCTCCAGCGAGGCGGAAATGAAGGATCTCCTGGCGGGTTCGGAGGCAGCGCGTTTTGCAAGCGTGCGGACGTCGTCGACGGTATCGACGTCAAAGGCACTTTCCGGACAATCGACCGCGGTGACGCCGGATTGCTGCGTGAAGAGCGAGCGAGCGCCCGTCTCACCGGCGAGTCCGCGCAACTCAGGGAAGCGGGAAGCAGCAAACAGCACTGGCGGGCCAAGCGCGTCCTGATGCCGGGAAACGACGACTGACGATCCGGTCTGCGCGTGCATCTCGATCAAACGGCGCAGTGTCGCGGCGGTGACGTTTGGCTGGTCGCAAAGCATGATGATCGCGGCGTCTTCATCGGTGAGGGCGAGGGCCCCGCAGGCGATGGAAGTTCCCATGCCTCGGGCGAAGCGCGAGTGGACGACGATGATCAGCGGGAGATCCGCCAGCGTTTCGCGACACGCTTTTTCGTGCGCGCCGAGGACGACGATGACGCCGCCAATTTCCGCGGCGAGCGCGGTTTCCGCGGCGTGGCGGAGGAGGGTACCGCCGCGAAAGGCAAGGAGTTGCTTGGGCTGACCAAGGCGTTTGGATTCGCCGGCAGCGACGAGCAGGGTGCTGACGTTCACGCGGCGGATTCGCTGGGCGCGGGATCGTCGGCCCTCGGGCGCGACCTGGCGCG
>JBGSYE010000700.1:0-7439 GCA_041751075.1 Chthoniobacteraceae bacterium | reverse complement strand
TCATAGGGCGGCGGGGCGCGCTTGGCAATTTGCACCGCGCGGACATCCTCGCTCCGTCCCGATGCTGCTGCTCCACCTCGCCATTCTCGCCCTGCTCCTGCTCTCGCTCGGGGGCGTGCTGGCGAATCTCTCGCGCTTCGACAGCCTGCCGGCGGCGACGCCGGGCGACGACGCGCCGCTCGTCTCCATCCTCGTCCCGGCGCGCAATGAAGCCCGCAACATCGAAGCCTGCGTGCGTTCGCTGCTGGCGCAGGATTACCCGCGCTTCCAACTCGTCGTGCTCGACGATCACAGTGACGACGGCACCGGCGATCTCATCCGCGCGCTCGGGCTCAGCGAGGAAAGCGGCAGCCGCACACTGCTCCACGGGCAGACATTGCCCGATGGCTGGGCGGGAAAGAACTGGGCCTGCCATCAACTCGCGCAGCGGGCGCGCGGTGACTTCCTCTTTTTCACCGACGCCGACACTATCCACGCGCCCGGCACGGTGACCGCCGCCGTGGCTTATGCGCGGGTGAAGCGCGCGGACCTCGTCTCCGCATGGCCGCGCCTGCTCACCGGGACGCTCGGCGAGAAGCTCATTATCCCGATGATCCTCCTCCTCGGCATGGCGATGTATCCGCACTGGCTGGTGGTGTGGCTCCAGGAACGCCCGCGGATCGCCGCGCTTCTGCCCGCGCGATTTCTCCGGACGATCGGTGCGGCGAATGGCCAGTTCCTCTTCTTCACCCGCACCGCTTACGACCGCCTCGGCGGGCATCAGTCGATGCGCGATCATCTCGTCGAAGATGTGGCCTTCGGTCGCGCTGTGACCGCGCGGATGGGCGAAGGGATGCGGCTTTTCAATTGCGACGCGCTGCGCTTCTCGACCGTCCGCATGTATCGCTCCTTTGCGGAAACGTGGGAGGGCTTCACGAAAAATATGCGACCCGCATTCGAGGGGAATCTCGCCGCATTCCTCCTCGTCGGCGCGGTGCAGTTTGCCTGCTTCCTCTTTCCGTTCCTCGCGCTCTTCGGGCCGCCGGAGCTTCGGGCGCTTGCGGTCGCAGAGGTCGCGCTCATCTACGCCATCCGCATCATCCTGACTGCCCGCTTCCGCACATCGTGGCTCGGGTGTGTGCTGCATCCGTTTGGCCATGCGCTGTCGCTCGCCATCGGCCTCAATAGCTGGCGGTGCAGCGCGGGCGGCGGTGTGAGCTGGAAGGGGCGGCGTTACGCCGCAGCGCGAAAGTGACGCAGACTTTCAGTCTGCGATCCGCGGACTGAAAGTCCGCGTCACCATCGCTTCAGGTGCTTGTCGAGGAACCCGGGCACCAGCGGGCGAAGGGCGGCCTCAGGGGTGCAATTCGCGCACACCCTCGGCGAGCGCGAAGAGCCGCTTCACCTCCGCCTCGGTGAGCGCACGGTCGAAGACCGCGAGATCGTCCATGTGCCCCACATACGAAGCGCCGAGGACGAGCAACACCTTCGCCGGATCCCAACCGAGCGTGAGATCCCAGCCTTCGATCGCTCCGCGCGGGGTGCCGTCGATGAAGAGCCGGGCCGCGGGCTTCGCCGCTTTGTCGTTCACCTTTTCCAGCGTGAAGACGATGTGCGTCCACTTCTCCCGCGAGAAGACCGGGCCGGCGAGCTGGACCATCGGGCGCTTGTCGGCGGGGAGATCGTCCCACTGCGCGCCGGTCGGATTCCAGATTTCGACGAGCGGACGCACGGCGTAGCGGAAAAAGCGCGGGGTCTCATTCTTCGACCATTCGAGGAAGATGAAGCCCTTCTTGGTGTCCTCGCCGACGATCTGCACGGGGTCGCAGTAGCCCGGTTCGAGGTCCTGGTCCGGGTCGAGCCGCAGCCACACCGAGACGCTCGCGCTCCAGCTCTGGTCGTTGTAGCCGAGGATGCCCGGGCCGGGGAATTGCGGGCGTGTCGCGCCTTTCTTCGGAAAGTGCAGCGCGCCGCCGAAGCGCCCGCCGCTCTCGACGATGCGGATGTCTTCGCTCGGCGCGGCCGGCGCCACTTCCTTCCCTTTGCGCAGTGAGCACGCCTTTTCCCCACGGGAAAAATCGGCATCGAAGCCGCGGTCGAATGACGCGTGGAAGGTGAGCGCCTTGCGGAGGTCGGGATCGGCTTGAGCGGCGAATGCCGGGACGAGGAAGAGCGAGGTGGCGGCGATGAGAGAAGTGGTGCGCATGATTCGTTTGGGGGGGTAAGTGTGGCGACAATCCGCGAGCGTGCGATCTCTTTTCCGCGGCGAGGCAGACCGAAGGCGTACGGCCGGGGTGGTCCGGGGCACCGTACGCGTGGGTCGTCGCGTCCTGCGGCGACGGACTTTCTGAACCGTGGCGTTTTCACAAGTGCTCCGCTCCGCGAAGACACCCGTGCGGGTTCTGTGGGTGCGGAGCTCTTGCCGACTTCGTACGCCATCAAAATTTCGTCGTCGCGGGACGCGACGACCCACACGTGGGACGCGTATGGTACCCAGAGCACGCGCCGCGTGCTGTCTTCAGTCCGCGAGCAGCATCCGCCGATGGCGGAAATGGCGCACCTCGAACTCGGCGGTGCCCAGCGGGACATCGACCTGTACGAAGTCTCCCTCGAACTCCGGAAAGTGCGCGTCCCCTTCCACTTCGCGGAAGACGACGGTGAGATAGAGATCCGTGCAGCGCGGCAAGGTCTGGGCGTACACCTGCGCGCCGCCGATGACGAAGAGCTCGCGCTGCGGCCGCACGCGATCGAAAGCGGCGAGGAGCTTGGGCAGGCTGCGCACGAGCCACACATCGCGCTCTGTGATCCGCTCGAGGCTGAGCTGATAGGAGCGCCCGATGCGCGGCGTCCAATTGCCGACCAGCGCGGGAGCGAAGGCCGGATCGTGCGCGAGCTTCCGCGGCGCGCGGGTGAGGACGATGTTCGTGCGATTCGGCAGCGGGCGGCCGAGGCTCGCGAAGGTCTTGCGACCCATGAGCACGAAATGGCCGGTCGTCAGCCGCTTGAACCACTTGAAGTCCTCGGGCAGATGCCACGGGATCTGATTGTCGCGTCCGATCACGCGATTGAGCGACATGGCGGCGATGGCTTTCAGGGAGAGTTGAGTGTTGAGGGTTGAGAGTTGAGCGGCCCGCCGCTCCAGTGCGGCGTTCGGATTCCAAGCCGAGCGCCACTCAACACTCAACTCTCAACACTCAACTTCTCCTCATACCGCGATCGGTGCCTTGATCGCCGGATGCGGGTCGTAGCCTTCGAGCGTGAAATCCTCGTATGTGAAGTCGCCGATCTCACGGGTGGCGGGATTGAGCCGCATCGTCGGGAGCGGGCGCGGCTCGCGGCTGAGCTGGAGGCGCGCTTGCTCGACATGGTTTGAGTACAGGTGCAGGTCGCCGAAGGTGTGGATGAGTTCGCGCGCCTCCAGCCCGCAGACCTGAGCGACCATGAGCGTGAGCAGCGCGTAGCTGGCGACATTGAAAGGCACGCCGAGAAAAATATCCGCGCTGCGCTGGTAGAGCTGGCAGCTCAGCCCGCCGGCGGCGACGTAGAATTGGAAGAGCGCGTGACACGGCGGCAGCGCCATCTGCCCAATCTCGCCAGGATTCCAGGCGCTCACGATCAGGCGGCGGGAGTCGGGGTTCTTTTTGATCTGCGCGATCACGTCGGCGATCTGGTCGATGGAGCGGCCATCGGCAGTGCGCCAGTCGCGCCACTGCGCGCCATAGACCCGGCCGAGATGGCCCTCCGCGTCGGCCCACTCGTCCCAGATCGTGACGCCGTGCTCGCGGAGGTAGCGCACATTCGTCTCTCCGCGCAGGAACCAGAGCAGCTCGTGGATGATCGAGCGGAGGTGAAGCTTCTTCGTGGTGAGCGCCGGAAAG
Organism: Chthoniobacteraceae bacterium; assembly: GCA_041751075.1. GTDB lineage: Bacteria > Verrucomicrobiota > Verrucomicrobiia > Chthoniobacterales > Chthoniobacteraceae > JANNXQ01. The sequence continues at coordinate 3,582 of JBGSYE010000700.1, read as the reverse complement.
CCGCGGGTGAGATCGTAGCGGATCTGCGCGCCGAAGACCGATTGCGTGCCGGTGCCGGTGCGGTCGGATTTGGCCAGGCCGTGGTCGAGGACGTATTGCAGCAGGTCGAGGTAGGGGCGCATCTGGGACGAAACATCCAACATTCAACATTCAACATTCAACATCCAACGAAGCGCCGAATGGTCGCGTGCCAGATTGAAGGTTGGATGTTGGATGTTGGATGTTGGATGTTGGATGTTCTCCGCCCCATGGCCCCCACGCCCGTCAGCCTCAAGGACACCCAAAACGAACGCGACTACCGCCGCATCCCGATCGATCGCGTGGGCGTGAAGGGCTTGCGTTACCCGATGACCATCCGCGACAAGGCGCGGCAGACGCAGCACACCATCGCGACCATCGTGCTGACCGTGGATCTGCCGCATCACTTCAAGGGCACGCACATGAGCCGCTTCGTCGAGGTGCTGAACGCCTTCGGCCCGGAGCTGCACGTCGATAACGTGCAGGCGATCATCCGCGCGCTCACCGAGCGGCTCGACAGCGACTGCGCCCACGCGGATTTCGAGTTCCCCTTTTTCCTGGAGAAGAATGCGCCCGTCACCGGCGCGGCGGGCCTCATGGATTACACCGCGCGCTTTTCCGCGACGCTCGACAAAGGGGTCGGGGACATCGTCACCACGGTGCTCGTCCCCGTCACGACGCTCTGCCCGTGCTCAAAGGCGATCAGCGCCCACGGCGCGCACAATCAGCGAGGGCTCGTGACTTTCGCCGTGCGCAGCCGCAAGCCGATCTGGATCGAGGATCTGATCCGGCTCGTGGAAGCCTGCGCGTCGAGTGAGCTCTACAGCCTGCTCAAGCGGCCCGACGAGAAGGCCGTGACCGAGCGCGCTTACGAGAATCCGGTCTTCGTCGAGGATCTCGTCCGGAATATCGCGGCGCGCGCGAATCGCGAGCGGAACATCGTCTGGTATCGCGTCGAGGCGGAAAACTTCGAGTCGATCCACAATCACAACGCTTACGCGCAGATGGAGAAGCGGAAGGGTAGAGTGGGCGTCCCGCCCGCCGTCTTCCGCGTCTCGCGGAAGACTCCGAACGTCGGGCGGCGTCGATAGCACGAGGGCGATCTATTCTCCTGCGGATGAGTCGCGCGGCACGCCTGCCCTACCCGTCCGCGCATTGACGGATGAAAAATCCGGCCCACGTTGCGCCGTGCTCTGCCGCGCCGTCGCCACGCTCATCGTGCTCTTCTGGATCACCATGGCGACGCTCCTCATCCGGAGCGAAGTGCGGCCGGGCGATTCGCGGATGCGCGAGATTCCTGTCGCGCATGTGCTGAAGCTGCTCTTCCTGCACCAGCAGCCGAGTGAGTTGAGCATTCAGTACCAGAAGAATCCGGTCGGGCGTCTTCGAGTTCACCCCCAGGTCAGGCGCGAGGACGGTTCGCGAGTCATCGAGTTTGTGGGGAATGCGCAATTCAGCGTCTCGGGGCTGAGTCGCGAGCGGGTCTCGTGGGAGGGTTCGGTGGAAATGACGCGACTGCTCGAACTGCGTCAGTTGCGCGTCGGCCTGAACACACGAGGCCCCGGGCGGTATCGGATCGATATCACGCACGACGCCGTCACGGGCAAGGGGCGCTACGAGTTGAAAGTGGGCGATGTCGTTTTCGCGGCGCGCGAGTATTCCCTCGATGCGGCGGGCCGGCAGGCGCTGCTGCGGGAAGCGGACATCTCTCCCGAAATGGTCGCCACGATCCAGGCGGCGCTGCAATCGGCCGGGCCACTGGAACCGCTCGCGATCACCGCCCGCCAGGCCATGCTCGATTTTCAAGGCGAGCCGATCGAGACCACGCTGGCCACCTTCCGGCAGGGAGTGCAGACGCTGCTCGAAGTCCACGTCAGCCAGCTCGGCCAGGTGCTGCGCGCGGACACGCTGCTGGGCTACAGCTTTGTGACGGAATAGTAGGGCAGCCGGGAGTTGAGGGTTGAGTGTTGAAAGGCGCGCAGCTTTGCTCCCGGCGCGCGGATCGGGGGTCGCGCGCCACTCAACGCTCAACACTCAACTATTCCGCTCCCTGATCTCCGCCCGCGCCCTCTCCAAACACTTCGGCCAGCTCCGCGCGGTCGATGGCATCGACATCGAGGTGCCGGCGGGGGAATTCTTCGCCTTCCTCGGCCCGAATGCGGCAGGCAAGACGACGACGATCAAGATGCTCACAGGCTTGCTGCGACCGACCTCGGGCAGCGTGTGGATCGGTGGATACGACATGCAGGCCGAGCCGGAGAAGGCGAAGGCGCTTCTCGCGTATGTGCCGGACTTCCCCTTCCTCTACGACAAGCTCACGGCGCACGAGTTCATGCGCTTCGTCGGCGACATTTATCGCATGGCCCGTCCCGCGATCGCGGCGGGGACAGATGCGCTCTTCGAGAGATTTCACCTCAATGAGTACCGGCACGAGATCACGGAGAATCTCTCCCACGGCACGCGGCAGCGGCTCGTGATCGCGAGCGCGCTGCTGCACGATCCGAAGGTCTTCGTGATCGACGAGCCGATGGTCGGCCTCGACCCGATGCACGCGCGGATCGTGAAGCAGGAATTCCGCGAGCGGTGCCAGGCCGGGATGACACTTTTCCTGAGCACGCACCAGCTCAGCGTCGCGGAGGAACTCGCAGACCGCGTGGGCATCATCCACTGCGGGCGGCTCATCGCGCTCGGGACTGTCGCGCAATTGCGCGCCACAAGCGTCGAGAAGGGTGGACTCGAAAACGTCTTCCTTTCCCTCGTGGACGCCGACGAAAAAGCGCGCGAGCGAAAGTAGCGTCGCTCTTGCCGACCAGTATCGCCCGTTCATTCTTGATGCGATTCCCCCGCGACGCCGGCCGCTCCTCTTGACCGTGTTTTGCCCGCGGAATAAGCTCGCGCACCGATGAAAACCACCGCGCGCAAAGTGAATCGCAAGGCAGCCGACAAGGCCCGCCCGCGCATGACCCGTGAACTGGCGGAAGCCCGTGCCGTGGGCGGAGGCAAGGGAAAGTTCGATGGCGTCGCCTTCCTGCGCACGTTGAAAAAATGACGGTCTATGCGGACACGTCGTGGTGGATCGCTTGCAAGATTACGGATGACGCGAACCATCTCGCGGCTGTTCACGCCTTCGATTTGTCGCCGGAAATTCGGGTCATCTGGACGCCGTGGCAGCGGGTCGAGGCATCAATTCGCTGCGCCAGCTTGAGCGCGAGGGAATCGTCATCGCCGGCAAGGCCCGCGAGTTGATCCGCCTCCTCGAACAGGTAGTCCGCCTCGGCTACTGGCCGCACATGGAGTTCGACTGGCGCAACGCCGTCCGCACCGCGTGTGAACTCAGCGCCGAACATGGCCTCGCTGTTCCCATCCGCGGGATGGACCTCTTCCACGTCGCGATCGCCATCGAGACTGGAGCCGATGCGCTCCTGACTTTCGACGCAGACCAAAAGAAATTCGCCGAAGCGGCAGGTGTCCGAGTCTTGGATCTCGCGAGCCGCCGGGGTCGGTAAAGGCACGCGCGAGGGAACCCTGGCGAGTGGCGATGTGACGAGTGGCGTGACGAGTCCC
>JBGSYE010000699.1:0-6330 GCA_041751075.1 Chthoniobacteraceae bacterium | reverse complement strand
GCACTGCATCGCGATGGCCCGCCCGGCCCCTCCGCCCGCGCCGAGGATGAGCACGCGGAGATCGCGCAGATCGACGCCAAATTCCGCCCGCACCGCGCGCACGAGCCCGGGCCCGTCGGTATTGAAGCCGATGAGGTGATCGCCCTCGACGACCACCGTATTCACGACGCCGATCCGCAATGCATGCTCGTCCACGCGATGCATCAGCGACACCGCGGCAGCCTTGTGCGGGATGGTGCAATTCACTCCGAGGAACCCCTTCTGCGGCAACATCCGCAGCGCCTGCCCGAGCTCCTCGGGACGGATGTGCAGCCGGCAGTAGCGGGCGTCGATGCCGCACTTCTCGAGCGCCGCGTTGTGCAGCTGCGGAGAGGCGGAATGCGCGACGGGATCGCCAAAGACCGCCAACCGCAGCGGTGGCTTTTCCTCCGCAGTCGCGGTCTCCCACTGCTGCAGATCGGTGAATGAATAGACGTCTTTCACGCGCCCGATCAGGGGATCACCTTTTCGACCGCAATCGCGGCATCCGGGAATCGCGCCGGGGCCACCTTTTCCCGACCGCGCGCGGTGCGCGTCCAGCGATATTTCCCGCTCATCGGCTCGCGATACAGCTCCACGCAATCGTCCCGCAGGTTCACGATCCAAAGCTCCGGAACGCCGGCGCGGGCATAAGCACGCAATTTCCGCCCGCGATCGTAACGCAGCGAGGCATCCGCGACTTCGATGACCAGGTGGGTGACTTCGGGAACAGGCAGCCGTTTCTCCGGCACCTCCGCTTCGGGCTGCACGAGCATGACATCGGGCTGCGGCTCCGAAAGGTCGTTGAGAGTGATGGCGCCGCCGGGATGCACATCGTAACGATCCTTCGCCCGCAGAACGAAGTGCTTGTTGAGGCGGCTGACGGTCAGGAGGTGGCGATGGCCGATAGGGGACATGTGAATGATTTCTCCTTCGAGCAGCTCGACCCCTCTTTTCCCCAGAACGGCTGCTTCTCCCAGCTTGTGATACTCCGCAACGGTGAACCGATACGGCTGCCCGACTCTCGGCCTGGCAATGGTGGCGGGTGGCATGGCTGAGACTTTCACAGTGCGGCACTCCCGGCAACCTCCGGGCGCTCCCGCGTCCGCTGCATCCTCGCCAGGACGCGGTCTTTGCCAAGGACTTCGAGCATGTGATAGAGGCTCGGGCCGACAGAGCGTCCGCTCACGGCGACGCGCGCCGGGTGGATGAATTCCGCGGGCTTGCAGCCCTGCTCGTCCGCCAATTCCTTGAGCCTCGCTTCGAGCGCGGCGGCGTCCCAGGTGTCGAGCGCGGCGTAGCAGGCGGCGAGTTGCGCGAGGCGGTCGAGCGCGCCGGGCGTGCGCAGGGCCTTCTCCACGGCGGCGGGGTCGAAGGCGTAGGCCTCGGTGAAGAAGAACGAAACGCGATCCGGCACCTCGGTGAGGCGCGTGACCTTCATCTTCTCCAGCGCCAGGACGGCATCGAGGGTCGCGTCGTCGGCCACCGCGATGCCCGCCTTTTCCAAATACGGCCGGGCGAGACTGCGGTAGCGCTCCATCGGCATCGCCTGGATATATTGCGCGTTGAGCCAGTCGCATTTTGCGAGATCGAAGACCGCGGCTTTGCGGTTCACATTCGCGAGGTCGAAGCGGCGCACCACTTCCTCGATCGGCAGCACTTCGGTGTCGTCCTTCGGCGACCAGCCGAGCAGGCACAGGAAATTGCGCACGGCCTCGGGCACGTAGCCGCCCTCGATGTAGCTGCCCATCGCCGCGCCCTGGTCGCGCTTGCTCATCTTCGTGCCGTCGAGATTCAGGATGAGCGGGATGTGCGCAAAGCGCGGCGGCTCCGCGCCGAGCGCGCGGTAGAGCTGGAGGTGCTTGGGCGTGTTCGAAAGGTGATCCTCGCCGCGAATCACATGGGTGATCCGCATCTCGATGTCATCGACCACATTCACGAAATGGAAGATCCACGAACCATCGGGCCGGCGGATGGTCATGTCGGGATTCGTGTCGGCGTGGGCGAAGTCGAACGCCACCCGCCCGCAGATCTCGTCATCCACTTCCACCACCTCGCGGCGAAATCGGAAGCGCCACGAGCCGGCGTCTTCGTAGATGTGTCCGGCGGCGCGGAGAGTCTCAAAGTAGCGCGCGTAGATCGCCTCCCGCTCGCTCTGGAAATACGGACCGTCGTTGCCGCCGGCCTGCGGGCCTTCGTCCCAATCGAGCCCGAGCCAGCGCAGCCCGTCGTAGATCGCCTGCATCGCGGCGTCGTTGTGGCGCGCGCGATCGGTGTCCTCGATCCGCAGGAGGAAGGTGCCGCCGTGATGCCGGGCATAGAGCCAGTTGAAGAGCGCCGTGCGCGCGCCGCCGACGTGCAGATAGCCGGTGGGCGAGGGAGCGAAGCGGACACGGACAGCAGAACTCATGAAATAGGGCGGCGAAAGTGGCCGAAGGCACCGGGGCAGGGAAGCGGAAACCTCGGAGCAACCAGAGTGCAAAGAAGTCCCACGCTCAAAGTCCCAAGGCGAAGCCCCCGAGTCTCGCCCGTTGAGACTTCGAGCTTCTTTGGTGCTTGGGGTTTGGGGCTTGGAGCTTTTGCCGCGCTTCCGCCCTTGCACTCGGCAGCCGCATTCCTACCTTCGAGGCGTGCGTGAATTTGCCTCTTCAGCGCTCACCCTTTCCGGTTCGCTCCTCATCGCGCACCCGAGTCTGCTCGATCCGAATTTCCGGCGTTCGGTGCTTTTCCTCTCGGCCAATGACGGCGAAGAGGGCTCCTTCGGCCTGACCCTGAACCGCCCCGCCGGCCGCACCGTGGCCGAATTGCTGCCCGGAAAAAATCTCGGCGCGCTCGCGCTCGTCCCGGTCTTCCTCGGCGGGCCGGTCGCGACGGATCAGTTGATTTTCGCCTCCTTCAAGTGGCACCCGGAGACGGCGCGCATGGAGTGCAATCACCACCTGTTGATCGACGAAGCAGAGCGGAGCGTGGAGGAGGAGTCGAACGTCGTGCGCGCCTTCATCGGCTACGCAGGCTGGACCAAGGGGCAGCTCGAAGGGGAGCTCGCGCAGCGCGCATGGCTAGTCCAGAAGCCGATGCGCGATGTGCTCGAGTATGAGAAATGCCCGACGCTCTGGCGGGAGCTGACCAGCGGTTTCGGCCCGTGGTTTCGCCTCGTGGCGGAAGCGCCGGAAGATCCCACGCGCAACTGATCGCACCTGCCGGTGGCGGGTCGCTTTCGCCGAAAATGACACGGAGGCGCCCGGACCGTCGCGGCAGTTTCGGCGAATCTGCCCCGACCGCCTACCGCGACGCGTCGAAGACCGCGACCGTGATATTGTCGAGGCCGCCAGCCTCCATCGCGAGGTCGAAGAGCCGTCGCACCGCTGCGGCTGGTTCGCGCTCGGTGGCGATCGTCTCCTGTAGCACCGCGTCCGACAGCATGTCGGTGATGCCGTCGCTGCAGACGAGGAAGCGCGCGCGTTTTGCCACGCTGAGAGCGCGAATGTGCGGCTTCACTTCCACCGCCACCAGGCGGCCGCCGATCGCCCGGGTGAGTCCGTGCAGATTTCCCGGGCGCACTTGATCGCGCGTCAGGATTCCGGCGCGGATGAGTTCCTCCGCCTCGGAGTCGTCGCGCGTGACCTGGATGAGCCGATGCCGGCTGTACTTGTACACGCGAGAATCACCGACATTGAAGGCAAAGAGCCCGCGACACCCACTGGCGATCCCGGCGATCGTGGCTCCCATCCCCGCGCATTCCGGATCGCGTCCGCCGCGTTCACACAGCTCCCGGCTGATGCGGTCCAGCGCGTCATGCACCGCAGCTGGCCTGATCGGCGCGCATTTCGCCAGTGCTTTCACCACCTCCTGGCTCGCCTCGGCGCCGCCGCGATGGCCGCCGATGCCATCCGAGACCGCCACGATCCAGGAGCCACGCGAAAGGGAAATCGGCACGACCTCATCGCTGCTGCCGCTGGAGACGATCTCCCCGGCGAGGCAGGCATCTTCATTCGCGCGGCGCATGCGCCCGGCATGGCTGAGCCACGCGCCTTCCGCGGAGTAGCCATCGGATTTGCCAAAGGACGAAGGGCGGGGGGGCATCGGGGCGAAAATGACGAATGAAGAACGAAGAATGAAGAACGAAGATTTCCAATCTCTCCGCTGCATTCACTTTTCCCTGTTCCCTCCGCATCCTGCATCTTGCATCCTGCCTTCACTCCCGTGGACACAGACCTCGCCAAAATCGTCGAGCAGATCCTCTCCTCCTACCAGACCGGCGGCGGGATGAATAACATCGACGGCTCGAACCTCCCGTCGAAACCCGCACTGGCGACGATCTGCGAAGACCTGCTGCAACTGCTCTTCCCGGGCTTCCACGATCAGGAGCCGATCCACTCGCAGCATCTCCGCCGCGTCACGCAGCATCGCGTCCTTTCCGTGTCCGACCGGCTCGCCGACGAGATCTGCAAGAGCCTGCGCCTGAGCGAGCCGAGCTGCCCGAAGGAGCGCGCGCAGGAGATCGTCTTTCAGTTTCTGTCCACGCTTCCAGTGGTGCGCGAACTCCTGCGCACGGATGTCGAGGCAGCCTTCCAGGGCGACCCGGCGGCGGGCGGCACCTCGGAGATCATCCTCGCGTATCCGTATCTGGAAGCCATCGCCATCCAGCGCTGCGCGCACATGCTCTACTGCCACCAGGTGCCGCTGATCCCGCGCATGATGACGGAGTGGGCGCACAGCCGCACCGGCATCGACATCCATCCCGGCGCGCACATCCTTTCGCACTTCTTCATCGACCACGGCACGGGCGTCGTCATCGGCGAGACCTCCGTCATCGGCACCCATGTGAAGATGTATCAGGGCGTGTCGCTCATCGCGCGTTCGCTGGCCGGAGGCCAGGCGCTGAAGGGGAAAAAGCGCCACCCGACGGTCGAGGACCACGTCACCATCTACGCGGGCTCGACGATCATGGGCGGCGACACCGTCATCGGCGCCGGCTCGACCATCGGCGCAAATGTCTTCCTCACCCACAGCATCCCTCCGCGTTCGCTGGTCCTCGCGGAGGGGAAGGAGCTGCGCATCCTCGACAAGGACAAGCGGCACGACGATGCGGCGCTGGACTGGGTGATCTGAAATCGGCGGGCGCTTGCTGCATTCGGAGGCCCGCTCTAGCTTCGCGCCCATGACTGAACTTGTATTCGATGTGACCCAGGAGAGCGACGGCGGCTACGTCGCGGAGTGCCTCGGAGAGAGCATCATCACTGAAGGCGACACTTGGGATCAGTTGCGGACCAATGTGCAGGAAGCGGTTCGCGGTTTCTACTTTGATGCACCCGGCAATCTCCCGGCACGCATCCGCCTGCATCTGGTCCGCGACGAAGTCCTGGCCTGCGCATGAAGGTGCCGCGCGATCTCGACGGACGCGCGTTGGTCAGAATTCTGTGCCGCGACTGGGACTATCGCCAGGTCCACCAAGAAGGCAGCCATATCATCTTGCCGACCGATACTCCCGGCCATCAACGACTCCCGGTGCCGGATCATTCGCCACTCCGCATCGGCACGTTGAGCGCGACCCTGCGTGTCGTTGCGCGCCACAAAGTTGTGGATCGGGAGGCGATCCTGCGCGGCTTGTGATCTACCTCGACCACAACGCCACCACGCCACTCGCGCCCGAAGTGCTGGAGGCGATGCGCCCGTATCTGGAGCGGCATCACGGCAATCCCTCCAGCATCCACGCCGCGGGCCGCGAAGCGCGGGCGGCGATCGACGACGCACGCGACCGGCTCGCTGCCATCCTCGGCGCGAAGCCGTATGAACTTATCTTCACCAGCGGTGGCACCGAGGCGGATAATCTCGCGGTGATCGGACTGGCGCGTGCGCTGCAAGCGAGGGGAAAGCACATCGTCACTTGCGTGACCGAGCACCACGCAGTGCTGCACGCCTTCGAGGTTCTGGAAAAGCGCGAGGGCTTCCGAGTGACGCGGCTGTCGGTCGATTGGCTCGGGCGCATCGATCTCCAGCAGCTCCGCGATGCGCTGACTGCGGAGACTACCCTCATCTCGATCATGAGCGCGAACAACGAGACCGGCACACGTCAGCCTGTGCGGGAGATCGCCGCGCTCTGCCGCGTGCACGGTGCGCTCTTCCACAGCGACGCCATCCAGACCTTTGGCAAGGAGCCTGTCGCCGCGCGCGAGTTCGACTCGCTCTCGCTCGCGGCGCACAAATTTCGCGGACCGAAGGGTGCGGGGCTGCTCCATCTCGGCGCAGGCATCGCCCTCGAACGTCTGCAAGTCGGCGGCTCGCACGAAAATGAACGGCGCGCCGGCACGG
>JBGSYE010000698.1:0-5420 GCA_041751075.1 Chthoniobacteraceae bacterium | reverse complement strand
TTCTTCGTGGCGATAAGGAGGCGGGGCATCAGGCACCTTCCGACTTGCGGAGCACCCACGGGAGAGGTGTGCGGAATGGCTTCATCGGGTGGGACGGGCGGCTTTCCGGTCGCCCCAGGCTCGCAGCGCGCGTGTCATGCTGCAGGCCGCTCGATTTTCCCGAGCACCAGGCAGGCATTGATGCCGCCGAATCCGAACGCATTATTCAGCACGTAACGCAGCGGCGCGGGGCGGCCGGCATTCGGCACCATGTCCAGATCGCAGGCCGGATCGGGCGTTTGAAAATGGAGCGTCGGCGGCAGGAAACCCTCGTCGAGCGCGAGCGCGCAGATGGCCGTCTCCATCGCGCCGGTCGCACCGAGTGGATGCGCGGTGAAAGGCTTCGTCCCGGAGACGGGCGGCAGCGTGCTGCGACTGCGGAAGACGTGCCGGATGCACATCGCCTCGTTCGAGTCGTTTGCCTGGGTGCTGCTCGCGTGGGCATTGATGTAGTCGATCTGCTCCGCGGCGACGCCCGCGTCGGCGATCGCGTCTTCCATGCAGCGGATCACACATTCGCCGTTCGGCAGCGGCGTGGTCATGTGGAAAGCCTCGTTGTTCAGCGCGTAGCCGAGCACCTCGGCGTAAATGTGCGCGCCGCGGCGGAGGGCGTGCGCATATTCCTCGATCACCACCGACGCGCCGCCCTCGCCCATCACGAAGCCATCGCGCTCCAGATCGAAAGGCCGGCAGGCGCGCGCTGCCGGCTCACCGCTCCAGCGCGACATCGTCCGGATGAAATCGAACGCCCCAAAGCTCAGTGGCGCGAGCGGGGCCTCGGCGCCGCCCGCGATCATCACATCGGCCATCCCGTCGCGGATGTAGCGCATCGCTTCGCCCACGGAGACCACGCCGCTGGCGCACGAGTTCGAGTTCGTGGTGCCGGGGCCGCGGAAGCCGCACTCGATCGCGATATTCGAGTGCGCGCTGCCGCCAAAGACCTGGAGTGCGAGTGTCTGATTCACACCGCGATTGCCCTTCTTCAAAAAGTGCGCGTGCTCCGATTCCGCACCGGAGATTCCGCCCAGCGCGGTGCCAAAGCTCACCCCGGTGCGCGCCTGCGGCGCTTCCTTGCTCCACGGCAGCCGCGCATCGTCGAGCGCGAGCAGCGCGCTGGCCACGCTGAACTGCGCGTAGCGATCCAGCCGCTTCAACCGATGCGGCGGAAAGAAGGCCGTCGGATCCCAGTCGCGAATCTCCCCGCCATTGCGCGCCTTGAACCCGCTCGTGTCGAATCCCTCGATCCGCGAAATGCCGCTGCGCCCCGCGCGAATCGCCGACCAGAACGCCGCCTTGCCAATGCCGCAGCAGGCGATGGGACCGAGACCAGTGATGACGACGCGGCGCTTCATGGGAGGTCCACGGAATGCACGAAATACACGGAAGGTTCAGGACAGATCATTTTCCGTGTCTTCCGCGGACCCCTCTTCCAAGAGTGCTTTGAAAGTCGCGAGCGTCTGCGCGGCGATGTGATCGATGAAGAATCCGCCGATGATCGGCTCCGCCAGCCAGGCCAGCGCCGGGATGCGGAAGCGCAGGTCGTGGACGATCTCGACCCGCGTGCCGTCGCGCGTCGGCGTCAGCGTCCAGACCACCTTCATCCCCTTCGTCCACCGGTGCAGATGCAGGAAGTGCAGTTCGAGTGCGCGCGGATCGCTCCAGTATTCGGAGACCCATGAGATCGGGATGCCGGAGCGGGTGGCGGCCATTTGCACGATGCTTCCCTTTTCGCCTGAGCCGAGCGTTCGGATGTATCGGTAGTGCGGCAACAGCTCCGGCCAGCGGGCGAGATCCTGCACGAATTCAAAGACGCGTTCGCGCGGCGCGGCGATCTGGATGGCGGTGGCGGTGTGCAGGGGCGGGGAAGGTGTAAAGTGGCGCGCCGCAGTGTGGGCGCACTATCGATGCGCGACGCTGTAGCGGAGGAAACACTCGCCGTCGCGGACTTTCATCTCCCGCAGAACGAGTGGGACGCCTTTTGGGAGGAACTCGCCCGCCGGCCCCGTGAGCGTCGGTGCCCCGATGCCGCCAAAGATGCGCGGACACAGCGTCGCGTGGATTTCGTCGATCAGCCCCGCGGTGAGCAGCGCCCGAAAGATCTGCGAGCCACCTTCGCAGAGGAGCCGCCGCACGCGATACTCGCGCCACAGCGTGGTGAGCAGATCGACGAAGTCCACGGAGTCCGCATCGTAGAGCCAGAGGTCCGCCTTCCCCGCCAGCGCTGCACGGATGCGGGCGGGCATCCGGGTCGTGGAGAAAATGACGATCGGCGAGAAGTCCTTCTCAAAGACGCGGAGCGCCGGATCGATCCGTCCCGAGCGCGAGACCACCACTCGCAACGGATACTCCGCCTGCTTGCGGGCCCGGCGGGCGGCGCGGAGCTCCGGCGCTGGGAGCCCCATCGACATATTGTCCGCCGCCAGCGTCACCGCGCTCACTAGGATCGCATCGCACTCCGCGCGGATCTCGAGCAAGCGCCTTTTGTCGCGCTTCGATGAAAAGTCGGAGGGCGTGCGCCGCCGCGTCGAGATGCGCCCGTCCCAGGTGAGGGCGAAATTCGCGGTGACAAATGGGCGGGCGCGCACGGTGCATGTGTGTAGCGGCGGTCTATGACCGTCGCAAACTTCCGCGGACGAAGGTGGTGCGGAGCGAGCGAAGACAAGGGCTCCGCGCCGCCTGCGCCCGCGGAGATATGCGACGGTCATAGACCGCCGCTACAAACGAGGATTCGCATTCACGCTCACGGAGCCCCACGTCATCCTATCCCCCATGACTCTCACCTCCCTCCGCGCCGGCGTCATCGGCACCGGCTTCATCGGCCCTGTCCATATCGAAGCGCTCAAGCGCCTCGGCGTGCAAGTCACCGCCATCTGTGGCTCCGACGCATCGGCGCGGGCCACGGCGGAGAAGTGGGGCATCCCCGAAGTGTACGGCGGCTACGACCATCGCGGGCTCATCGCGTCGCCGAATGTCGATGTCGTCCACATCACCTCGCCGAACAAAGTCCACGTCGAGCAGTCGCTCGCCGCGCTGGCCGCCGGCAAACACGTCGTCTGCGAAAAACCGCTCGGCATGACCACGGCGGAGACCGCGAAAGTCGTCGCGGCGACCAAACGCAAAGGCGCGCCGGTCTTCGCCGTGAATTACATGTGCCGCTTCTTCCCCGCTGTGCTCCAGATGCGCGCGATGGCACAGCGCGGCGATCTCGGAAAGATCATCCATGTGCAGGGCCACTTCTTCCAGGACTGGCTCCTGCACGAGACGGATTACAACTGGCGCCTGCTCGCCAGCGAGGGCGGGAAGCTGCGCGCCGTCGGCGACATCGGCACGCATTGGATGGACGCCGTCTCCTTCATCCTCGGCGCAAAGATCGAGTCCGTCTTCGCCACGCTCGAGACCTTTCACAAGAAGCGGAAGCGTCCGCGCGGCGAGGTGAAGACCTTCGCGAAGGTCGATCCGAAGACCACGGTGAGCTACGCAGTGGATACCGAGGACTTTGCCAGCCTGCTCCTGCGCTACGACAATGGCGTCCACGCCAATGCCGCCATCTCGCAAGTCGCCGCCGGCTGGAAATGCTCGCTGGCCATCGGCATCTACGGGACGAAGGCCAGCGTGCGCTGGGATCTCCAGCAGCCGAATGAAATCCACGTCGGCCGGCGCGACGAACCAAACCAGGTGCTCCAGCGCGGCACCGCCGGCTTCCATGAAGACGTCGCGCACTTCACCGACTACCCCGGCGGCCATGCGGAAGGTTTCTCCGACAGCCACAAGATGCACTACCGCGCCGTGTACGAGCACATCGCCAGCGGAGGGAAGACGCTGGTCCTTTTCGCCACGGCCGCGGATGGACATCACGAGGTGAAAATCTGCGAAGCCGTGCTCAAGAGCCACGCCAGCCGAAAGTGGGTGCGCGTATGATCTTGCGGATCGCGATTTTTTGCTGCTTCGCGGCCCGCTGTGCTGCCGCGGCACCGCTCGCGCGCACCCCTCCGAAATCGCCGGTGGAAGCCGCGCAGACTTTCCGGGTGCTCGACGGCTTCCGCATGGACCTGCTCGCCGCTGAGCCGCTCGTCGCGAGTCCGGTGGCGATGGCCTACGACGAGGATGGCCGCGCTTACGTCTGCGAGATGCGCGACTATCCCTACACCGACAAGGCGCAGCATCGGCCCAATCAGGAGAATCCCACAGACCGCCCCATCGGACGCATCCGTCTCCTCGAAGACACGGATGGCGATGGCGTCTTCGACCACGCGGCGATCTTCGCCGAGGAGCTGTCGTGGCCGACGGGCGTGGCATGCTGGAAGGGCGGCGTCTTCGTCGCGGCGACGCCGGACATCTGGTACCTGAAGGACACCGACGGCGATGGCCGCGCGGATATGCGGCGGCGGGTCTTCACCGGCTTCCGCAAGCTGAACGTGCAGGCGGTGATGAACAATCTCATCTGGGGTCTCGACAATCACCTGCATGGCGCGGGCGGGAGCAATGGCGGGCAGATTCGTGCGGGCGATGCGCCGCCCGTGGCGCTGGCGCGAAATGATTTCCGATTCGATCCGCGCGACGAGAAGATCGAGCTGCTCGCCGGTGGCGCGCGGTTTGGCGGGAGCTTCGACGACTGGGGCAATCGCTTCCTGTGCAACATCCGCAACCCCGCGCAGCACATTGTGCTGCCGGCGCGTTACCTCGCGCGGAATCCGTATCTCGCCGCGCGCAGTCCGCTGAATGACATGGCCGAGTCGGGAGATCAGTTGCCCGTGCATCCGATCTCGCAACCCGAGCCGTGGCGAGTGCTGCGGGCGCAACGCTGGGCCGGCGAACGCGACATGGTGATGCCCCGGAGCGAACTCGTCGGAGCGGGAGTGGTCACGAGCGCGAGCGGCGTGACGAGCTACCGAGGCGCGGCGTATCCGGAGGAATATCGAGGCAACGTCTTCGTCTGCGAAAGCGCCGGGAATCTTTTCTACCGCCTCGCGCTCACGCCCGACGGCGTGACCTTCAAAGCGGCGCGCGTGGATGGCGACGCGGAGATGGTGGCCTCGACGGACAACTGGTTTCGCCCCGTCAATTTCATCAACGCGCCCGATGGCACGCTCCACGTGCTGGACATGTATCGCGAGAATATCGAGCACCCGTGGAGCATCCCCGACGACATCCACGCGGCGGTGGATCTCGAGAGCGGACGCGACATGGGCCGCATCTGGAGGCTCACGCCGCCCGGCTTCGCCGTGCCAAAGCCTCCGCGGCTCAGCAAAGCGAGCACCGCGGAACTCGTCGCCACTTTGGAAAACGCGAACTCGTGGTGGCGCGAGACTGCGCAGCGCCTGCTCGTCGAGCGTGAGGAGAAGTCCGCCGCTCCCGCGCTGCGCGAGCTGGTGAAGGGCGCA
>JBGSYE010000697.1:0-2141 GCA_041751075.1 Chthoniobacteraceae bacterium | reverse complement strand
TGGCGCGTCTATGCACGCTCCGATCGCTTTTACATGAAAGAGTTCGAGGCCGACACGAACCTGCGGGCCTACTTCGTCGTCGATGGCAGCGCTTCCATGGGTTTCGCCGGGCGCGGCCCCAGCAAGCTCGATTATGCGCGGAAAATAATCGCGACCCTCGCCTACTTGATTGTCCAGCAAGGCGACGCCGTCGGCCTCTCCTGCGTCGCCGAGACGCCCGTCGCCGACATCCCCGCCCGCCGCAATCCCGCGCACCTGCGCCACGTCTTCGAGCGTCTCAGCCAGCTCACCCCCACCGGCGGCACGGAGCTCATCCCCGCCCTTCATCGCCTCGCCGAGCGCATCCGCTCCCGCGCCCTCGTCCTCGTTTTCTCAGACTGCTTCACCGACGTCGAAGCGTTGCTCGGCTGTCTCCAGCATTTGCGTTTTCGCAAGCACGACCTCGCCCTTTTCCACCTCCTCGATCCCGCCGAACTCGCCTTCGACTTCACCCATCCGATGCGGTTCGTTGATTTGGAAAGCACCGCCACCGTGCTGGCTGAGCCCGAGATCATCCGCGAGCGCTACACCACCGCTCTCAACCAATACCTGGAGCGCATCAAGACCGGCTGCCGCGAGTTCCATGCCGAGTATCACCGCGTCACGACCGATGCAGACTACGAAAAAGTGATCGCCCGTTTCCTCGTCGAGCGCGCCCGCCGGAAGTAGGCATCCACCCCGGCGAGCAGCCCAACAGCCCCCCTGCAGACTCTATTAGGTTCGAAAGACGGTTGCGTGCCTCTCGATCCGTTTTCCCATCCATGGGTCTTCGCCCATCGGAGCATTTAGTCCATTGCGACAAGTGGCCGCCTCCCCACACCTTTTCTTTGCCGGCACGCGCACGTTTGGTCAGGTTACCTACATGCATCGATTCGACTTATGACCCGCTCCCCAATTCGCCATGACGGCTCGCGCGTCACCAGACGCTCCAAGGATCGAAGGCGGCTTACAACTTTTGCTGTGCTCCTCTTGATTGCGCTGCTTGTGCTTCCGGCATGGGCGAGCCTTCGTTTGGCGCGATCTTTTGACCCACGTTTTATCTTTGGGTACGCGCTGGTGGTTTCCAGCGTCACTTTTTGGCTCTACTGGCACGACAAGCGACGAGCGGAAGCCGATGGCTGGAGGACACCGGAATCCACCTTGCATCTTGCCGAGTTTCTGGGCGGATGGCCCGCTGCGTTTCTCGCGCAGCGCACTCTGCGTCACAAAATTTCCAAAACCAGGTATCAGGTCACATTCTGGGCGATCGTGACTGCTCACGAAGCGGCGTCGTTCGATTTTCTTGCCGGGTGGTATTATACAAAGGCGGCCATCGGCCTCTTCCACTCCTAAAATCCGAGGGGACGGACAGCCTCCCGCCCTCTGATGCCGGGACTGTTGAAATTAGCGAAAGTTTTCTACGCGCACCCGTGGGGCTGAGGGCGAATAACAGGGCAGAAAGGAACCCAAATCACATGCTCTGGACAATACTACTTATCCTCCTGATTCTCTGGGCGCTGGGCTTCGGCTTTGGCATCGCAGGGAGTCTCGTTCATATCATCCTCGTGATTGCGTTGATCGTGCTGGTCGTCCAGCTCGTCACCGGAAAACGAGTTTAGGTCTTCGCAGGCGGCGCGGTTTTGACGCGGGAAGAAATGCTTCCCTCGCAGACCGCGCCGCCTGTTTTCTACTCGCGAACCCATCGGGGCGCGGGCTAGGGTTTCGCCGATGGGCCAACCAGTTTTCACTCTCGGGCATTCGCCCGATCCAGATGACGCGTTCATGTTTTACGCGATGGCGGAGGGCAAGATCGACCTCCGCGGCTACGAGTTCGAACACACGCTCCAGGACATTCAGACCCTGAATGAGCGGGCAACCCGGGGGGAGTTGCACATTTCGGCGATCTCGATTCATGCCTACGCCTACGTGCTCGATCGCTATGCGCTGCTGCCGAGCGGGGCGAGCATGGGGGATGGGTATGGGCCGATGTTCGTGGCGACGGATCGGGCGGGGCTGCCGGAGGATGCGGATGAGAAGACGATCCGCGACTGGCTGCGCGGGAGGAAAATCGCAGTGCCGGGGCGGATGACGAGCGCTTACCTGGCGATGCGGCTTTTCCTCGG
>JBGSYE010000696.1:0-6833 GCA_041751075.1 Chthoniobacteraceae bacterium | reverse complement strand
CAGCGCTGGCGCGAGCGGCGGCGCATCCGGGCGCTGCCGCAGCGTGGGGCGCTCTTCCTTTCCCGCTACGAAGACTACGGGGATCGTTTCGCCGCCGGGCATTACAATCGTCATGTCGATCCGCTACTCGAGTTCTGCCGCCACCGTCTCTCGTGCCTCAAGATCGAGGCCTGCGAAACCGCCGCCGAGCGCACCATGCCTCGTGCGGAAGCGACCGAATGGGTCCGGCCGGATCGGCTGGTCGCTTCGGCCGAGCCGCCGGCGCTGGCGGGTGTCGATGTTTTGCGCGCCGCGCTCATGGAGATCGGCGGGCCGCTGCGTTTCGATGAAGCTGCGACGCGGCGCGAAGTGGCGCAGTTCCTCCGCTGGCGTGCGGCGTATCTCGAGATCCTCGATCGGGTGCAGCCGCGGGTCGTCTTCGTCGTGTGTTATTACGATCGGCGGGTGCTCCCGCTCGTCGCCGCGTGTCGCGCGCGCTGTATTCCCACGGTGGACATTCAGCATGGGAAGCAGGGCGTCTATCACGGTCTCTACACCCACTGGACCCGCCTGCCGGCGGATGGCTACGAAATGCTCCCGGATTTTTTCTGGGTTTGGGGCGAGCCTTCGCGGCGGCACATCGCGAGCGGACAGTCGGCGGAGTTGCGGCGCCACCGGCCGATCATAGGCGGCAATCGCTGGCTGGCGCGGTGGCGGAGCGGCGCCGCGTTTTCACCCGATCCGGCTGAGAGCGCTTGGCTCACCGAGGCGCGGAAAGCGGAACGCGTGATCCTCATCACCCTCCAGCCCATCGAGCCCGAGCTGCCGCCATCGCTGCGCGAAGCGATGGTGCGCAGCCCCGCGAACTGGCTCTGGCTCTTGCGCGCCCATCCGCAGCGGCGCTCGGAGATTCCCGGAACGATCGCGGAACTCACCTCTGCCGGCACTGGTCGCTACGAAGGCGACCGCGCCAGCACCATGCCGCTCTACGCGCTCCTCCGCATCGTCGATCGCCACGTTACTTGCTGGTCGTCGGTAGCGCACGAAGCGCCCGCTTTCGATGTCCCGACGATGATCGTGCATCCGAGCGGGCGGCAGCTCTACGCGGAAGAGATCGCCGCCGGGCGTTTCCAATACGGCGACAGCGCGGAGGCCGTGCTCGCCTGGATCGGCGGAGAGAAACCCCGCACGCCACCCGGCGAGACTTACATCGAGACCGCCGACGAACTCGCGGAGGCGGCGCTATCCAAAGTCCTTGCCCGATGAGCCGCTGGTCGCCACTCGGCATGCTGCGCGGGCTCTTCGGCCGCAGCCGCGAAAAGCGCGGACCGGATCGCGCCACCATCGCCGCCGCGCGCCGTGTGGCGCTGGGATCGGCCTATCTCGATACGGCGGGCTGGCTGGGGACCGACCGCGACGTGCTCGACATCACGCAGCGCGAATCCTTCGCCCGCTACTGGCCGCCCGGGACGGTCGAGGCATTCGTGGCGGAGCATGTGTGGGAGCATCTCCCGCCGGAAGCCGCCGCTGCCGCGGTGCGCTGCTGCTTCGAGTTCCTGGCGCCTGGCGGCACGCTCCGCATCGCCGTGCCCGACGGGCTGCATCCGGACCCGGAGTATCGCGAATACGTCCGGCCCGGTGGCAGCGGTCCCGGTGCGGACGATCACCAGGCACTCTACGATCACACGACGCTGGCGGCACTGCTCGAAGGCGCGGGCTTCACCGTCGAGCGGCAGGAATACTGGGACGCTGCGGGCGAGTTCCATTTCACCGACTGGCCGGATGACCGCGGACGCATCGTCCGCTCGCGGCGCTACGATCCGCGCAATCAGGATGGCATCGTGCGCTACACCTCGCTGATTCTCGACGGAGTGAAACCCGGCGACCAAGGGCGCTGATGCGAACCGACACCGCGCCAGTCGTCCTGCTGGTTTACAATCGGCCCGAGCACACGCGGCGGACGCTGGAAAGTCTGAGCGCCAATCCCGAGGCGCGCGATACGGACCTCCATATCTTTGCCGACGGCCCGAAGCCTTCGGCATCGGCGGCGGAAGTGGAGCAAATCCGCGCGGTGCGGTCGGCGATCCGGGAGCGCGACTGGTGCGGGCGCGTGTTCATCACCGAGGAAACCGGAAATCAGGGCCTCGCGCGCTCCATCGTCGGCGCCGCGAAGCGCGTCCTGGAGATGGCGGGCGCCGTGATCGTGCTCGAAGACGACCTCGTCCTGTCGCCGCACTTCCTGCGCTTCATGAACGATGGCCTGCGCTGCTACGAGCACGACGCCGAAGTGATGCACCTCTCCGGCTACCTTTTTCCGATCCGCGAGCCGCTCCCGGAGACGTTTTTTCTGCGCGTCGCGCTCTCCTGGGGCTGGGCGACGTGGAAGCGCGCGTTCGACCTTTTCGAGCCGGATGCCGCGCACCTGCTCGGTGAGATCGAGCGGCGGCGGGCGGTGGACGAATTCAATTTCGAGAATGCCTACGACTTTGCCGCGCAGCTCCGGGGCAATGTGGCCGGGCGGCTCCACACCTGGGCGATTCATTGGTATGCGACGATGTTCCTGCACCGCGGGCTGGCCTTGCATCCGGCGCATTCGCTGGTCGAAAATATCGGGCTCGATGGCAGCGGCACGCATTGCCGGGCGGGAGGCCGATTCTCCGGCGGACACGCGTTTCAGGACGCCGTGCCGGTGCGGCGACTTCCCTTGGAGGAGTCCGCCGAGGCCCGGCAGGCCGTGCGGCGTGCGATCGCCGACCCTCTTTTCACCCGCGTCCGCCGACGGATCGGGAGTTTGCTGCCCCTGGAGCGCAGCCGATGATGGCATGGCGCTAACCGGATGCAGCCGACCCTGTGGGAAAGGCCGAAATCCCCCGAAGGCGGCAGAATGCGAGATTCCGGGTTTGCTCCGACGCGGATTCCGGCTATCACCCTCCACGCCTTCTATAATTTCCACGAACACCAGTGATGGCCTCACCCCGACTCGTCATCCGACCATTCACCGCCGCCGATCCGGCGCCAGTGGCTGAATTGCTCGCCCGGAGCACCGACGAGTACACGCGATACTTCCGCCCCTTTGAATTCGAGGCCGGGGTGCTCGAAGCGCTGTTCACCAAATCCAGACGCGATCAGTGGTTCGTCATCGAAGTTCATGAACACGGAGCGGTGGCACCGGCGGGCTTCTACATGTTGCGGGGTCTGGATGAAGGTTTCTCCGATCCGATGTACGGCGTTTTTGTGGCGGAACAATTCGCCGGGCGGGGCCTGGCCCGGCTGACTCTCGCCCACGCCGAGGCGCAATGCCGCCTCAACGGCTGGCAGCGGCTGCGGCTGAAGGTCGATCCGCACAATGAGCGCGCACACCGCATCTATCAGTCGGTGGGCTTTGAATTCGAGCAGGTGGATCCGAAGAACGAAGATCAGGTCTTCCTCCGCCGGGATCTCGCGAAGTAGGGGCAGGGTGGGGCGGTCACCAGGGGGCAGATTCTTGGAAACACTAACTGCCGACCATTGCCTCACGACCGCCCCCGAATTCGGCCATGAAAACCGTGCTCATCACCGGCGTGGCCGGCTTTCTCGGCCGCCATGCCGCCCGGCAGTTTGCCCGAGCGGGCTGGCGGGTCGTCGGGGTCGATCTCGCGACGCCGGAGAATGCGCAGCTCAGCGCGGGCACGCTCTATCGTCGGATGGAGTTGCCGAGTGCCGGACTCGGGGAGTTGCTCCGCGCAGTGCCGCCGGACGCTTGTGTGCATTGCGCCGGGCGGGCGTCGGTGCCGGCGTCGATGGAGGATCCCGCGGCGGATTTCCGCGACCATACGGTGCTGACCTTTGAGCTGCTCGAGACGCTGCGGACTGGCGCGCCGCAGTGCCGGCTCCTCCTGCTCTCGAGCGCCGCCGTGTATGGAAATCCCTCGTCGCTGCCGGTGGCGGAGACGCATCGCACGGCGCCGCTCTCGCCCTACGGCTATCACAAGCTCCAGTGCGAGATGCTCTGCGAGGAGTTCACCCGCCTCTACGCGCTGCCCACGACGATCGTCCGCATCTTTTCCGCCTATGGTCCGGGACTGCGGCGCCAAATCGTCTGGGACATCTGCGAGCGCGCGCTGGGTGGTGGCGCCGCATCGCTCCCCGGCACGGGGCGGGAAAGTCACGACCTCATCCACTGCCGCGACATCGCGCACGCACTCGTGCTGCTCGCGGATAAGGGCGGTGCGGCGGCCGACGTGTACAATCTGGCCTCCGGCGAAGAGACCACCAGCGCCGCGCTCGCCGACATGCTGCTTTCCGCGCTGCTCATTGAAGCGCGCCCGGTCTTTGACGACCGCGCGACGCCGGGGAGTCCACTCAGCTTGCGCGCGGATGTGGGGAAAATCCGCGCCCTCGGATTCGCCCCCACGATCGGCCTCGATCAGGGTCTGCGCAGCGTGGCGACGTGGAGCGCGGCGGAACTCAGCCCACCTTGAATCCCGCGACGACGGGTCCGCATTTTGTTTAGCATCCGCCGCTGCGCATCCGTACGCTCCTTCGCCCGATGAAGTCCCCGCACCCAAACCATGCCTAGCCCCGTCCGCTGGCTTCGCGACCGCTTTAGCGCAGCGATCGATCTCACGGCCGACGGTGGCGTCGCGCAGGCTCGCGAGCGTCTTTTGCAGCGCGCCGACCCGCGGCTCTTCGATCAGCTCAATGCCTTGAAAGCCGCGCGCGACCGCCGGCAATCCATCGATTATCTCCGGGCCCTGTATTTCCTGCGGGTGCATCAGCCCGCGTCCGCGGTCGAGTCGCTGAAGGAGGAGCTGCGCTATTTCCCGCAGCACGCCGCGGCGCGCGAGCTCCTGGAGAGTCTGGCATCCGGGGCGCCCGTTCCGGCGGCCGATCCGGAGTTTGCCGAGCTGCTCCGCCAGGTGCGTCCCTGCACCATGCTGAGCACGGAGCGGCTGCTGTCCCTCTACACGCTGGCCCGCGCTATTGGTGAAGAGGACCTCGAGGGCAACTTCGTCGAGTGCGGCGTCGCGGCCGGCGGATCGAGCGCCCTGCTCGCCACCGTGATGCGGCGGACGGGCCGGCGCAGCCGCCGGCTTTTTGCGTGCGATACCTTTGCCGGAATGCCCGAACCGGGCGCCGTCGATACGCATCGCGGTATCCACGCCGAGGCCACCGGATGGGGCACGGGGACGTGCTCCGCGCCGCTGGAGTCGCTGCTCGCGCTGTGCGCCACGCTGGGCGTCCGCGATCTGCTCGTGCCGGTGCAGGGGTTGTTTGAGGAGACACTGCCCGCGCGGCGGACGGAGATCGGGCCAATCGCCCTCCTCCACATGGACGGCGACTGGTACTCCTCGACGATGGCGATCCTGGAGAATCTCTACGACGCCGTGGTCCCCGGCGGACGGATTCAGATCGACGACTACGGGCACTGGGAGGGCTGTCGCAAAGCGGTGGAGGAATTCACGCGGCAGCGCGGCTTGAATTTCAAACTTCACGAGATCGACTCCACCGGTGTTTGGCTGGTTAAAGAATAACGCCAGGGCGCGGGCCGCCGCCCCGCACCGCGGGCTGCTGAATCTCGGTTGCGGGCAGCAGATCCATCCGGACTGGCTGAATGTCGATCTCGAGGCCGGCGATCCGCGGGTCTTCGCGCACGATCTTCGCAGGCCACTGCCGTTTCCCGGTGCGAGCTTTTCCGCGGTCTATCATTCCCATGTGCTCGAGCACCTGCCCCGGCGGGAGGCTCCCCGCTTTCTCGCGGAGTGCTGGCGGGTGCTCGAGCCGGGCGGAATCTTGCGCGTCGTCGTCCCCGATCTGGAGGGCATCGTCCGCCTTTACGTCCGCAATCTCGAAGCTGCGCTCGACGGCGATGCCGACAGCCTCGCGCGCTACGACTGGCTGGTGATCGAGTTGCTCGACCAGATGGTGCGCGACCGGAGCGGCGGCGAGATGTTGCGCTATTGGACGCAGGATCCGATGCCGGCGGAATCTTTCGTCTTCGCGCGCATGGGCGAGGAAGTGCGCAAGGTCATCGGAACCCTGCGCGCGATGGCCCCGGTGCCGGCCGGGGACGAGGCGCCGTCCGCGAGACAGGCGGTGAAGTTCCGTGCAACCGGCGAGGTGCATCAGTGGATGTACGATCGCTTCTCGCTCGGGCGTCTCCTTGCCGACACGGGCTTTGGCGAAACGCGGGTGTGCGGCGCGGCGGAGTCGGCCATCCCTCGTTTTGGCGACTATCGTTTCGACGTGGGAGCGGACGGCAGTATCCGGAAACCCGACTCGCTCTTCATGGAAGCTCGCAAGCCCGCGAATCGCGCGGCATGAAGGTCGCGCACCTGAGCACTTCGGGATGCCTCGGCGGGGCATCGCGGAGTGCGGCCCGCCTCCACCTCGGACTGCGCGGGATCGGCGTCGAATCGACGCTGCTCTTTCAGGAAGGAGGCGAGGGTCTCGAGTTTTCCGCGGACGCCGGACCGCGACCGTGGCCCCGCACACGGCTGTGGCAGTTTCTCGAGAATCACTGCATCCATGGGAACCGCACCGCGGCAAGCAATACCTTCTTCTCCGCACCGGTGCCGGGCGCGGATGTCGCGTCGGCGCAGGGGGTGCGCGAGGCGGATGTGCTCCACCTGCACTGGGTAGCGCACTTCCTCACTCCCGCGGCTCTGGCGGCACTCGCGCGGCTGGACCGCCCGATCGTCTGGACGCTGCACGACCAGCGTCCGTTCACGGGTGGATGCCACTTTTCCGCAGGCTGCCGCGGCTACGAATCCGCCTGCACTCCGTGCCCGCAGTTATGCGACGACCCCCTTTGCCTCCCGGCAAAAGTGCTCGGCGCGCAGCGCGTGGCACTCCCGGCTGGGCGTGCGGTGGTC
>JBGSYE010000695.1:0-5209 GCA_041751075.1 Chthoniobacteraceae bacterium | reverse complement strand
GTGCGGCGCTCTTTTTTTGCCGGTGCAGCGGGCGCAGCCCGCGGGTCCGCGCCCTGGATGGATGAGTGGACACTGGACGCGCGGATGCGTGCGAAATAGGGTGGCGGTCTGACGATTCTCAAACCTGATCGAAGCGCGACTTTACCCGACCATGCCCGGCACCCTCGACACCACGAAACTCGGCGAACCGGTGGAAGTCGGGCAGATCGGGAGGGAGATCAAAAAGCTGTGGGAAGCGAGCGGGGGTGCGACGACCCGGGCTTCGCTGATCAATTTTGCGGTCTATTGCGAGGGGAAGGCTCAGGCGGCGGCCAATACCGACTGGATCGCCGAATTCACGCGCAACCACGCCTGCCGAGCGCTGCTCATCGTCGCCGAACCGAAGGCGCCGGAGAGCAAGGTGAGCGCCTGGGTGAATGCGCATTGCCACCTGAGCCGCGCGGGGGCGAAGCAGGTGTGCTGCGAGCAGATTTCGTTTTTACTCGAGGGCAAGGCGTGCGGCTTCATTCCGAATATCGTCTTCGCCAATCTGGACTCGGATTTGCCGCTGCACTTCTGGTGGCAGGGTGAGTTCCACGATCCGATCGACGAGCAGCTCTGGGCCTGGGTGGACCGGCTGATCTATGACAGCCAGTCGTGGCAGAATCCGCGCCAGCAATTTGCGCTGCTCCAGGCATCGATCGCGGCGGCGCAATCGCGGCTGACCCTGTGCGATCTGAATTGGGCCCGCTCGCTGCGCCTCCGCCAGGCGGTGTCGCAGATGTTCGATCATCCGGAGAATGTGCCGATCCTCCACCACCCCGAGCATATCGAGATCGCGCACGCGCCGGAGTATCGCTCGACGGCGCTGCTGCTCGTCGGGTGGTTCGTCGCCCAACTGCGGCTCGCCCCGCAACGGCAGGATGGCGACCGCCTCATTTTCTCGACCGCGGAAGGCCGCGCGGTGCGGTTCGATCTCACGGCGGAATCCGGCCGGTCGATCAGTCGCTGCAATATCTGCTCCGCCGATGCCGGCGTGAAAGTCGAGCGCGATGCCGAGGGGGATTTCTTCCACGTCGAGGTCCGCCTCGCCGATGGACGCACCTATCGCCACCTCATGCCCGCGGGCAATAATCAGACGCTGAGCCTGCTGACCGACGAGATCGGACTCGGCAGCCGGCACCGCGTCTATCTCAAGGCGCTGGCCGCGACACGCGCGCTCCTGTGAGAGCGCGCCGCTCCCGGATTGCAGAATAAGAAACCCCGTTTCGCCGAAGCAAAACGGGGTCTCTCGTTTTTGGGGGAGAGTGGTTACTTGAGCTTCGACTTGAGATCCTTGCCGGCGGCGAATTTTACGCCCTTCGAGGCCTTGATTTTGATCTTCTCCCCCGTCTTCGGGTTGATGCCCATGCGGGCCTTGCGGCTGGAGATTTTGAAGGTGCCGAAACCAACGAGCTGGACGGGCTTGCCCTTCTTCAGGCCGGCTTTGATGCCGTCCACGACGGCCTCAACGGCGCGCTCCGCCTGGGCTTTGCTGGCTTCCTTGCCAAGAGACTTTTGGACTGTTGCTACGAGTTCTGCCTTGTTCATTTTTGAGTATTCGGAGGTGAGTAATGGGTGGGTGAGGCCGGTGGATTTTCCAGCGAGCGCGGGGAGTGATGTCAGCCACCGAAAATGAAGTCAACCAATTCCTCGGCACATCTCGGAACTGCGCGCCGGGCTTGTGTTCACCGGCCTTGGCGGGCGACTCTGCGCAGTCCGCGCCCATGACTCTCCACCACCGTCTCCAGCGTTTTCTCTCCGCACCTCCGACTCTCCATCCATCCGCTTTTGTCGCGCCGGGAGCCGCCATCATCGGCGACGTGACCCTCGGTGAGGACGCAAGTGTGTGGTTCCACACCACGGTGCGCGCAGACATCAATCGCATCGTCATTGGCCCGCGCTCCAACATCCAGGACGGCTCGGTCATTCACCTTGCCGACGACTTCGGCGCCTCCGTCGGCGAACTCGTGACCGTCGGGCACAAGGCCATCCTGCACGCCTGCACCGTGGCCGATGAAGTGCTCGTCGGCATGGGCGCGATCGTCCTCGATGGCGCGGAGATCGGCGCGCGTTCGATCATCGGCGCGGGCGCTCTCATCACCGGCGGCAAAAAGATCCCGCCCGGATCGCTGGTGCTCGGCTCACCCGCCAAGGTCGTGCGAGAGCTTTCGCTCGACGAGCAGGCGGGAATCAAAGTGTGGGCGGAGAAATATGTCGCGCTGTCGCGGGCGTATCGGTCCGGGGAATTCGGCGACTTTCGACCGGGTGTGGCATGGACCGCGCATGGACACGAATGACGAGTTCCCTATTCGTGCCCATTCGTGTCCATTCGTGGCCCTCATCTTCACCATGAAACACCTCCGCACTCTGCTCCTCCTCACCGCCCTCGTTTGCGCCGCGCCCGCTTCCGCCCAGGACTCCGCGTCCACTGCCGATCTCGAAAAGCAATTCACCACCCTGCTGACCAACGCCACGCTCACCGGCCGCTGGTGCCTCGTGCGCGATGGCGAGCTCACGCCGGAGCGCGACGAAAAGTACTCCATCGTCGGTGTGCAAAAAGTCGAAGGCGACAAGTGGATCGTGAAGGCGAAGCTCAAGTATCAGCAGCAGGAAATCGTCGCGCCGATCCCCGTGCGGATGCAGTGGGCCGGCGGCGCCGCGGTGATGATCGTCGATGATCTCACCATCCCCGGCGGCGGCACGTATTCCGCACGCGTGCTCTTCCACGGCCAGACCTACAGCGGCACCTGGAGCGGCGGCGACCGTACCGGCATGCTCCACGGCCTCGTCAAGTCCTCAGCCGAAGGGCCTGCTCCGGCTGCGAACCGCGGCAACGCGAAATAAGCTGGCGGCGGCTCGCAGTCCGCCCAGCCAGCGTCTTGCGAATGTAATCACGAGGCGCGACTTTGCGTCTCCAAACGAGTTGGCATTCCCCGATGAAACCTTTCCGCTTCACCCTCTCCGCCGCCATTCTCTGCGCTGGCCTCGTGTCAGCCCCCGCCCAGCAGGAGACGGCGGATGCCATCTTTCACCGTGCAGACCGCGACGGCGACGGCCGGGTGACGAAGGAGGAACTCCCCGACGCCAAGACTTTCGCGCGCTTCGACGCGGATGGGGACGGCATCATCACCCTCGCGGAAGCGCGCAAGGTGCTCACTGGCGGGGCGGGTTCCGAGGCGGAAGGCGCGGCGCGGTTGTTCACTTTCCTCGACCGGAATGGGGACGGGGAATTGAGCGGAGACGAACTACAGGGGCAGGCGAAACGCCTGAAGGCGTTGGATCGGAACAAGGATGGGCGCATCACCCGCGCGGAAGCGATCGACACCCTCGCCGTCCTCCAAGGCCGCGGCGACATGCCAGCGCAGGCGCCCAGCACTCCGGTGAAGCCGGTCGAGGCCGGTCCGAGTATCCTCAAGCCCGGCGATGTCGGCGTCGGGCGGCAGATCGCCGATGTGACTTTCACCACGGTCGATGGCCAGAGGCGCCGCCTCGCGGAACTGGCCGCGCCAAAGGGTGTGGTGATCGCCTTCACCAGCACGACGTGTCCGGTGAGCAAACGCTACGCGCCCTCGCTCGCCCGGCTGGAGAAAGAACTGGCCGCGCAGGGCCTCGCGCTCCTGCTCGTGAATCCGATGGCCAGCGAATCCGCCGCAGACATCTCCGCGTGGGCGCGGGAGCTGGGCTTCACCGCGCCTCTGGTCCATGACACCGAAAGGATCCTGGCGGCGGCACTCCGCGGCCGCACCACCACCGAGGTGTTGCTCCTCGATGCCACGCGCACGCTCACCTACCGCGGCGCGCTCGACGATCAGTATGGCCTCCAGTACAATCTCGACGCGCCGCGCGAGCACTACCTCCGCGATGCCGTGGCCGCGCTCCTCGCCGGCCAGCATCCGGCCATCGCCGCGACCGAGGCGCCCGGGTGCGAACTCGATCTCCCGCCGCCCGCGACTGGGACGGAGGGGACGAAGGTGACTTATCACCGCGACGTGGCGCGCATCCTTCAGCAGAACTGCGTGGAGTGCCACCGCGACGGCGGCCTCGGGCCGTTTGCACTGGACGATCTCGCGGAGGTCCAAGATCGCGTGAAGACTATCAAACGCGTCGTCGAACAGCGGCAGATGCCGCCGTGGTTTGCCGCGCCGATCGCCGATGGCGCGGAGAATCCGTGGGCCAACGATTGCTCGCTCTCCACGCGCGACCGCACCGATCTCCTCGCGTGGATCGACTCCACGGACCGGCCACTCGGCGACGCGAAGCAAGCGCCGGCCCCGCTCCGCTTCAGCGACGAATGGAGCATCGGCAAACCCGACCTCATCGTGCAAATCCCCAAGCCGATCGCGATCAAGGCCGAGGGTTTCATGCCGTATCAATTTGCGACCGCCCAGACCACGCTCACCGAAGACCAATGGGTGACGGCTTACGAGGTGCAGCCGTCGGTGCGCGAGGCGGTGCATCACGTCATCCTCCAGGTGCATGAAAAAGGCGCCGGAGTGCGCGATCGCGACGAAGGCGCCGGCGGATTTTTCGCCGCCTATGTGCCGGGCAATGCCCGCCGCATTTACGCCCCGGGCTTTGCGCGCAAGCTGCCAGCCGGCGCGACGCTGAGCTTTCAGATTCACTACACGCCCTTTGGCAAAGCGGTGGAGGAGCAGGTCCGCATCGGCCTGGTCTTTGCGAAGACCGCGCCCCTCTACGAGGTCAAGACGCTGGCTCTCGCGGATCGCAATCTCGCCATTCAGCCGGGCGCCGCTGACCATGTCGAATCCATCGAACGACCCGTGCCCTTCGATCTCCCGGTGCTCGCGTACATGGCCCACATGCATGTGCGTGGAAAGGCCTTTCGCTACGATCTGATGCTGCCCGATGGCACGCAGGAAACGCTGCTCGATATTCCGCGCTACGACTTCAACTGGCAGCTCCGTTACGAATACAAAGAGCCCCGCACGATCCCGCGCGGCAGCAAAATCAAAGTCACCGCCGTCTATGACAACAGTCCGGCGAACAAGGCCAATCCCGACCCCGCGAAGCTCGTGAAATGGGGCCCCCAGACTTACGACGAGATGATGATCGGCTACATCGAGTATTTCACCGCCCTGCCTCCGCTTACCGCGGCGAAGTGAACGGCGGCCGTCTCGTCCTGCCGGCCGATGTGCTCCGCGCCGCCGCGACGGGCCGGCGTGAGCCA
>JBGSYE010000694.1:0-2604 GCA_041751075.1 Chthoniobacteraceae bacterium | reverse complement strand
GGTCGGGGCGGGGTCGGTGTCGCCGCCGCGCATGATCGTGCTGGCGCATCGCGGCAAGGCGGGCGGTCGGCCGATCGTGCTGGTCGGCAAGGCGGTCACGCTGGACACCGGCGGCTACTCAATCAAGCCGGCCGCCACCATCCCCGACATGAAGTACGACAAGTGCGGCGGCATGGCCGTCATCGGCGCGCTGGTGGCCGCTGCCCGGCTGAAGCTCAAGGTGAACTTGATCGGCGTCATCGGCGCGGCGGAGAACATGATCTCCAGCAAGGCCTATCGCCCCGGCGACATCGTCACCACTTTCGACGGCAAGCACATCGAGATCGTGAACACCGACGCCGAAGGCCGCGTCGTCCTCGCGGACGCCATCGCCTACGCGCGGGTCGATTGTCGCGCGGGTGCGATCGTCGATCTCGCCACGCTCACTGGAGCGTGTGGTGTCGCCCTCGGCGAATACGCCGCCGGCTTTTGGTCGAACGACGATTCGCTCAGGATCCGCGTCCTGGCCGCCGCCGAGCGCACCGGCGAGCGACTCTGGCCCATGCCGCTCCACCAGGAGTACTCCGACCAAATCAAGAGCGACGTCGCCCTCATCAAGAACAGCGGCGGACGCCTCGGCGGCGCGTGCACAGCCGCCGCGTTCCTCAAGACTTTCGCCGAAGACACCCCGTGGGCGCACCTCGACATCGCCTACACTTCGTCCCGCAAGAAGGACACCGCCGACCTGGCCCGCGGCGCCAATGGATTTGGCGTCCGCACGCTCATCGACATGGTCGAGCAGTGGCGGGCGTGAGGGTCTGTTTCGGCGGTCTTTGCACTTTGGCTGGCGGCGGGTGATGGTCGGCGCTCGCCACCCCCATGTCCTTCTTTCTCGCGATCCTGCTTTTCATGTTCGTCGGCGACGCCGTGTGCTGGTGGCTGGCCGATCGGGCGCTGAAGACGCTGCCACGCGCGGCGGTCTGGCGCAGTCTCAATGGCGGATTTTTCCTCCTGCAGAGCGGCATCCTGGCGGCGATCCTCTTCATCCGGACGCAGGGCCTCACCACGGATCTCCTCGGCTCGAAGCCTCTGCTCTCGGCTGTGTACATCTGGCATCTCGTGCTGCTGCCGCTCGTCCTGCTCGCGGCGCTCGCCTTGGGGCTCGTCGCGGTCGGGCGGCGGATCGTCCGTGCTGTGCCCGAGCCGGAGCCTGAGCGCATCGATATCACCCGCCGCCGTTTTCTCGCCCTGGCTGCGGGTGGCGGACCCACGATCCTCTGCGCGGGGGCGACCCTTTTCGGATTGTCGCAGATCGAGCGCTTCCGCATCCGCCGGCTCACGCTCTCACTGCCACAGCTCCCGCGAGCGCTCGACGGGCTGACGATCGCCCAGGTCACCGATCTCCATGTCGGTCGATTTACGAAAGGCGCGGTGCTGGAGCGCATCGCGAGTGCGACGAATGCGCTGAACGCCGATCTCGTGCTGATGAACGGTGACCTCATCAACTACGAGCTCCGCGACCTTCCGCTCGCGATCGAGCTGACGCACCGAATCCGCGCGGCTCACGGCGTTTTCCTCTGCGAAGGCAATCACGACTTGATCGAGGACGGTCCGCAATTCGTCGAGCGCGTGAAGCGGGCGGGGCTGCGGCTGCTCGTGAATGAGTCGGCCATGCTGCGGATCAGTGATGTGGATGTGCAGTTGCTCGGGCTGCGCTGGGGCGGGGACGCGCGTCCCGCGAATCGTGCGGACCGCTACCGGGACGCAGGCATCGAGAGTTCCATGGCGGAGCTCGCCCGGCAGCGGCAAGAGGATGTCTTCCCGATACTGCTCGCGCATCATCCGCACGCCTTCGATTTCGCCGAAGGCATTCCACTCACGCTCGCCGGTCATACCCACGGCGGGCAGCTCATGCTCACGGAAAATTTCGGCGCGGGCCCGGCGATGTTTCGCTACTGGTCCGGCCTCTATCGGCGTGAAGATCGTGCGCTCATCGTCTCGAATGGCGTCGGCAATTGGCTCCCGCTCCGCACCCGCGCCCCGGCGGAGATCGTGCATCTCACGTTGCGCGCGGTGTGAGAGGGACTCAGCCGTCCCGGCTGTGCGGGTTGCGAATCACAGCCGGGAGGCTGCGTCAATTTCTGGCCCGCGTCGGTGAGAAGGGAATCGCGATGACCGGCGCCGCCATCTTCGGCGGAGCGGAGCGGAGATCGACCTCGAAGGGGCGTGTGAGGCTGTTGCCGGCCACGTCTTCGAGCACGGCCTCCACGAGGACGCGATGGTCGCCAGCGGTCCACGCATCTTCCGGAGTGAAACGCCAGAGCCGTTCGCCTTCCGCGGTCTGCATCTTCCCGGAGATGCTGGTGCTGCCGGCATCGACCACGCGCAGACAGCGCAGGAGCAGTGCGTGATCGAGCGACTGTGGGAAGCGAATCTCCAGCGGCTCCCTCGAACCGGCTGTCGGCACCGTCAATTTCCACGCCGCCGAGTCGAGTTGCCCGGTGAAGCGCGGGCCGGTGCGAAATGGCTTCTCGACATCCTTCCCGAGCGGCGGGCCGGAGACGGTCGGCCACGCGCCGGAGATCCGCAGCGTGTAGTGCCGATCGGGTTCCAGCACCGGGCCAA
>JBGSYE010000693.1:0-3328 GCA_041751075.1 Chthoniobacteraceae bacterium | reverse complement strand
CATCGGTCCGGGCGAACGCGACGTCTCGCCGCCGACGATGCTCACCGCAAATTTGCGCGCCGCTTTGCGCAGGCCGGCGTAGAGCGCGTTCACATCGGCGACCGTCCGGTCCGGCGAAATGGCCAGCGTCACGAGCGCGTGGCGGGGTTCGCCGCCCATCGCGGCGATATCGCTGAGGGCGCGGCAGAGCGCCTTCCAGCCGACGCGGCGCAGATCCTCTTGCGGGAGAAAATGCACGCCTTCGACGACGGCGTCCGTTTTCAGCAACAGCCAGCGGGTGTCGCGCGGACGGCCGATGACGGCGCAATCGTCTCCCACGCCCACTCGCACGTCGCGCCCGGTCGGAAGCCGGCGCGTGACTTCCGCCACGAGGCGGTCTTCACCGTAGCCGGCGAGCGTCGCCGTCCGCGATTGGCCGCGCCGTTTCACGGCTCGATGCCGGGGAGACGGCCCTGCGCCTGGAGATAGAGGATCGTGAGCGAGGTGCAGTTGTAGAGCGCGTGCATCCCGATGGGCACGAGCAGCGAGCCGGTGCGCTCGTAGGCCGTCGTGAGGCAGAGCGCGAGCACGAAGAGACCTGGCAGCGACGCGAGATTCAGATGGAATGCGGCGAAGAGCAGCGAGGTCGCGAGCGCGCTGGCAAAGGCGCCGAGGTAGCGCTTGCCCACGCCATAGAAATAGCCGCGGAAGAGAAACTCCTCGCACGCCGGCGCGAGGATCACGGTCGCGACGAAGGCCTTCACCATCGCCGGCAAATCGTGCTCCCGGGCGAGCTCGCGGAAGAGCCCCACGAGTTCCTGTTCATCCGCCAGATCGCGCAGCATGAGCTGCGTGAGGTGATTCGTGAGCGCGACGACCGGCATCGACGCCAGGAGGAAGATCCCCGCCAGCGCCACGGTGCCGCCAAAGGAAACCGCGCCCAGGCCGAAGATGCGGCCCGGACTGAGGTGGCGGTAGATGAGGAAGCCGGAGAGCCCGGCGACGATCGCGACGACGAAGAGCTGCGCTGGCAGCAATTGATCCACGGATACCGGCGCCCCTTCGCCGCCGTGCTCCCGCAGCGATTGCATCATCAGCCCGATGAAGAAAAACGCGAGCGTCGAGCCGGTGAGGAAATCCGGCAGCCCGAAGTGCGAGGCGACTACATTCCCGCCATTCCGGACGAGATGCATGAGGGTCTTGCCGAAGACGACGACCGCGATGCCGACCAGCACGAACGCGACGAGCGCGGCAAGGACGTGGAGGACAGGCGGCGCCAAAGTCAGGGGGCGTAAAAGCTCGGGAGGTAGTAGAGCCGGCCGGTCTCGAGCTTCGGCGTCAGCGCGTCGGTCACGCGGACCTCGATCTTCGTCTTCTCACTCTGCCCCAGGAGGCGGAAGAGGCGGCCCAGGTGGAACGGCGAATCGTAGCGGATGATCGCCGAACCGGGCGCATTGCCGAGTTCCATCGCCTTGGCATAGGCGGCTTCCACGCCGCCCAGCTGGTCCACGAGTCTCGCCTCCAGCGCGTCCTTGCCGGAGACCACGCGGCCGTCGGCGACGCCGTTGCGCAGTTGATCTTCGGGCAGCTTGCGCTCCTTCGCGACGATGCCGACGAACTTGTCGTAGGTCTGCATGATGAGCCCTTGGATATAACTCTTCTCCTCCTCCGTCATCGGGCGCGAGCCGCTGAGGATGTCCTTAAACTTGCCGCTTTTGAATGTGACCATCTCGAGCCCCACCTTGTCGAAGAGCCCCTCATAATTGATCCCCTGCATGATGACGCCGATCGAGCCGGTGAAAGTGGTCGCGTGCGCGATGAGATGGCTGCCGCCGCAGGCGACGTAATATCCGCCGCTCGCAGCCAGTGGTCCCATCAGCACGACGACGGGCTTTTTTTCCCGCGCATTGCGCACGGCTTCGTAGATCATGTCCGACGCGGTGACCTCGCCGCCGGGCGAATCGATGGAGAGGACGATCGCCTTCACCTTCGCGTCGTCCACCGCCTGCTCGAACTGCAGTTTCAAATCATCGACCATCGTCTCGCCGATTGCGCCGGGATCGGCCGAGGTGATGATGCCGCGCAGATGGATCAGCGCGATCTTCGTGTCCGCGGCCTTCGCGTCTTTCGCGGGCTTGGCATCGGCGACGATCGCCTCTTCAAACTTCGGCGCCTTAGCCACGACGAATCCCGATGCGGATCGCGCCGTGTTGGACACGATGAAGACGAAGTTCAGCAGGAGGCTGACGGCGAGGATGACGACGAGCAAAATGCCCAGGCAACCGAGGCTATCTTTCTTCATGGGCGGCGAGCGTGGCGCATGGGAGGGGGAGGCGGCAAGTGAGGAACGGCCCGGGAGCGGGAAATTCCAAGAATCAAAAACCAAATTCCAAGTAAGTTCCAAAGGCCAAGGACGGAGAAATTCCAAGGAAGCGCGCAGCCCCCGAAGCGCGTCGAAATGCGGAGCGGATGCTTGAAATTTCCCCCCTTTGATTCCTAAAACTTACTTGGAATTTGGTTCCTGGGATTTGGTGCTTTCCGCCGCCTCCGCTTCTCTCACCGCGCGGATTTGGATCTGCGGCGACACCGAGCCGTTCCACTCATTGCGCTCGATCTGGAAGGCGACGTCCCACGGCAGCCGCGGGAGCTCCGTCGCCACGCCGCCAAACCAGACCGCGCGATATTCGTCCCCATCCTGGCGGAGGAGAAAGGAGTAGTGCTTCTCCTTCATCACGCGCGGCTCGGCGGCGAGCGTGACGCCGCGGGCGTAGAAGAGCGGCTGCGGATTGCCCATGCCAAAGGGCTGCAATGCTTCGTGCTGGGCGAGCAGGGTGTAGTCGATCTCGCCGAGGGGGAGTTCCGCGTCGAGGTGCAGGCGCGGCAGGAGTTGCTCGGCGGAAAGCTCCGCGGCGCAGTCGCGGAAGGCGTCGCGCAGTTCGGCGAGTCGCTCCTCTCGCACTGTGAGACCCGCGGCCATTTCGTGTCCTCCGTGCTTCTCCAGCAGGCCGGTGCAGCGTGCGAGCGCGGCGACGAGCGAGAAGCCTTCGATGCTCCGGCCGCTGCCCTTGCCTGTGCCGTCTTCGTCGAAGCCGATCACCAGCGTCGGGCGGTGATGCTTCTTCTGCAGTCGCGACGCGACGATGCCCACGACGCCCGTGTGCCAGCCGCGCGCGCCGACGACAATCGCCGCATCTCGCGCCGCATCGAACCACTCCGCGAGCTGCGCCTCGGCCTGGCGGAAGACATCCTCCTCGACCCCGCGCCGCTCACGGTTCTGCGCATCGAGCGTCCGTGCGAGGGTTTGCGCGCGGGCGGCATCGGTGGTGAGGAGAAGTTCCAGTGCCGCCTC
>JBGSYE010000692.1:0-2844 GCA_041751075.1 Chthoniobacteraceae bacterium | reverse complement strand
CGAGGGCCTGCGCAGACATGTCGAGGGCGTCCGGCGTTTTTTTCAAAAAATGCGCGCCGAGCTGCCCGATCTCGTGATCGAGAACTGCTCCTCCGGCGGTCATCGGCTCGAGCCTTCGATGCAGGCGCTGGCGGCGATGGGCTCATTCTCCGACGCGCACGAGGCGGTCATCATCCCGATGATCGCCCGCAATCTCCAGCGGCTCATCCTGCCGCGCCAATCGCTCATCTGGGCGGTGCTGCGCGCCGGCGACGACGAGGCGCGACTCCGCTACTCGCTCGCCGCGACCTTTCTCGGGCGCGTCTGTCTCTCGGGCGAAATCCACGACCTGGCCGACTGGCAAATGGACGTCGTGCGCGATGCGATCGCTCTCTACCAGCGCGCCGCCGGCATCATCGACCTGGGCGTCTCAAGTTTTCACGGCACGCCCGAGACGAGCTACGTCGATCCGGCGGGCTGGCAGGCAGTCGTGCGCGTGAGCGGCGACGATGCGCTCGTCGTCGCGCATGGCTTCAGCGGCATTGAAGGCGCTTCACTGCCGCTGCCGTCGGGCGATTGGGAAATCGCCGGCACCTTTGCCAGCGGCGCAAATCGACTCGAACTCACGGAAAACTCCGACGCCCGCCTGACGCTCGACGCGGGCTTTCAAGGCGCGGTCTGGCTGCTGCGGCGTTGAAGCCCGCTCGCCTGCATCACGACGTTTTCTTTCGTCCCAAAAAATAACCAACAAATCGTCCGACTCCCCTCCCCGCCCGCGCTTCCGCCGGGTCCCGCTCAACTTAAATTCCAGCACGCGCTTCTCCACATGCCACCGCGGCTTGCGGTCGCTGGTTCCATGAAGATCGCCGCCCTCCTCTCCCTGCTCCTCGCATTTTTCATGAACGCATCCATGGCCGAGTCCCCCAAGGCGGTGAAAGTCTCGGAAGGCGACGCCAACGCAGGACTCGGCTATTACAACACCACGCCTGAAAGCCCGGATGGCAGCCGCATCGCCTACGTAAAGTGGCCGAAAACGCCGAAGGACGACCAAGCTCACCCGGCGGAACTTTGGATTTGCAACCGGAACCTGAGCGGACACCGGAAGCTTACAGACATCGCTAAAGCCGCCAATCACAACGGCGCTTATGTCCTGTGGGTGGACGACACTCGGATTGCGTATCGGGACGGCGGCTCCGCGCTTGTCGTCGATGCGAAGACGGGCGAGCGGCTGCACGGACCGTTTGGGTTGGATGTGCAAATGGGGCACAACGCGGTCAGCGGCCGATTCGCTTTCTCGGAAAACGCGGCGGACAGCCCGCTGGGCGCGCGCGGTGTGTATGCCGTCGATGCCGTCACCGGCAAGGTCGAGCGCATCGTCGCGACGAAGGATCTCGCCGCCGCAGGATCGACCGATCCCTCGGACTGGCGCATTCATCATCCGGTTTTCACGCCCGACGGGACGAAGCTCGCCATCAACCTGGTGACGGCCAAGGGCGAACAAAATATGATTCTCACCACGTTCCGGGCCGACGGGAGCGACATCGTGTTCTTCGGGCCGAAGCCGATGCACTTCGCATGGTTCGACAACGAGACGATCTTCGGACACGACCACCAGATCGAGGACGGCCAGCCCAACAACTGGGAGCTGCGCCGTTGGACCCGCACGGCGAAGTTCGTCGAGACGCTCGCCGGAGTGGGCTGTCATTTCTCGAATTCGCCCGATAACCGGTGGTTTGTCTCGGACAGCGTTTATGGCGCGAATCCCGTGCATCTGAAACTCTACCGCCGTGGCGAAACGACGCCTGCCGCCACGCTGATGACAACCGAATTTAGCCACGGAGTGTGGGAGCGGCACGCGCATGTGAATCCAGCGTTCAGCCGCGACGGCCGGCGTGTCTATTTCAACAAGGCGGTCGATGAAAACAAAACCCAGGTGTTCTATTGCGACATCCCCGGCGGCGGCATCGCGACTCGCGGCGAGATCATCCACCACGAATCATTCGACGGCGGGCTCGACCACTGGGTTCTCGAATTGGAGCAGCCCGATGCCTCACGGGTGGCCATCGATGGCGGCAAGCTGGACATCGACGTGAAAGGCGGCGCGACGATTTGGTTCAAACCCGTGCTCAGCGGCGATCTGCTCATCGAATACGACGCCACCGTCGTCAAGGCGGGCGGACCGAACGACCGCGTCTCGGATTTCAACCAGTTCTGGATGGCGTCCGATCCCGCGAAGGAGAGCCTTTTCACGCGCAACGGCAAATTTACCGCCTACGACGATCTCCTGCTCTATTACGTCGGCATGGGCGGAAACAAGAACACCACCACGCGCTTCCGAAAATATCTCGGCGACTCCACAAAACCGCTCCTCGGGGAGTTCACCGACGCGGCACATCTGCTCGAGGCGAACCAGCGTCTGCATGTCGAGATCTGGATCGTCGGCGGCGTCACGCGATTCGTGGTGAACGGAGAACAGTTTTTCGAATACGCGGATCCCGAGCCCATCAAGGCCGGGCGATTCGGTTTCCGCACCGTCGATAATCACCAATGGATCCACGACTTCCGAGTTTCTAAAATCGCACAATGAACAGCTCCGCCCGCCTTTTCCCACGCCACTCCATCCGCGAAGTCCAATCGCTCGATGGCGACTTGGCCCTTCATCTCCCACCTGAGGGAGAGACTAAACTCGATCCACTCGACCGCGAGCCGGGCCGGGAGTTTGCCTATCCTGTGCCGAGCGTTTGGGAGAACATCCCGGAGCTGGTGAACTATCGCGGACAGGCGGTGGCCTGCCGCGTTTTTTCGCTGGAAAAAGCGGGGCGCGTGCAGGTCGTCTTTCGCGGCGTGAGCCACACCGCGCGGGTC
>JBGSYE010000691.1:0-3740 GCA_041751075.1 Chthoniobacteraceae bacterium | reverse complement strand
CGCGCAAAACGGAGGCCCTATGTGCCGGTGGTGCTCTCGCGGAAGGAGGTGGCGACGCTGCTGGAGGCAATGGAGGATGCCCAGTGCCGGATGGCGGCGACGCTGATGTATGGGTGTGGCCTGCGGCTGAACGAGTGCCTGACTCTGCGGGTTCACTGCCTCAATCTGGAGGCGACACGAAAGCCGAAGCTGAACTATCCGTCCGCGCGCTCTCGATCGTCGACGCGATGACGGGGAACTCCTCCTTCACGACCCCGTTCCCGCCTCTCCAGGATGTGCGGGATGGGCTGGCCAGCTACAATACCGCGCTGGCCGCCGCGGCGGACGGCGGGCGGGAGCAGACGTCGCTCAAAAACGGCGCGCGCGCGGAGCTAAGTTCTCTGCTCCGCCAACTGGCGCTGTATGTGCAGCAGGCCAGCGCCGGGAATGAGGCGGCCATCCTCTCCTCGGGCTTGGGCGTGCGCAAAACGCGGCAGCCTGCCGGGGTGCTCCCGCCGCCGGAGTGGGTGACGCTGCGCACCAACAACGTCTCGGGTCGCTTCCACCTCACCTGCAAGCCGGTGCGCAACGCCCGCAGCTACGAGGTGGAAGCCCGCACGTCGGGCGATGCCGCCTGGACGAATCGCGCTTCCTATTCCTCCAGCCGCATGGTGGTGGAGGGGCTCACGCCGGGCGTGGTCTATACGTTCCGCGTGCGGCCCATCGGGGCGGCGGGTCCCGGTGGTTTCAGCGACCCGGTCTCGGCGATGGCGGTGTGAGGATGTCGAGAGTTGAGAGACCGCAAAATGCAGGGCGTTCGGCGAGAGCCGGACGCCCTGTTTGTTTGGTGAGATTTGCTCCGATTCAACTCAGCCACTGCTTGATCTTCTCCACGTCCTTTTGCGGGCCGACGATGGCCGCGCCGAGCCGCGCGCGACTCAGGCAAAAGCAGGCCACCGCCTGCACCTCCTCGGGCGTCACCGCGAGCACCCGCTGCTCGATCTCGCTCGGGTCGAGGATGCGCCCGTAGCCGAGCACCGACTCGCCCATCCACATCATCTGGTTGGTCGTGCTTTCCAGCCCCATGAAAGTCTGCCCGATGGTGTAGTCCTGCGCTTTGCGCAATTCCCCGCGGCTCGGCGCCCGCCGGCAGAGCCCTTCCAGCTCTTCCATGATGACCCGCAGCGCGCGCTGTAGTTTCGCCGGGTCGAGTCCCGCGCAGATATTGATCATGCCGGCGTCCGCCAGTGCGATCATCCCGCTCGAGACTGAATAACAAAAACCATGTTTCTCCCGCAGTTTTTGGAACAACCGGGAACTCATGTTTTCACCCAGGATCACGCTCAACAACTTCAGCGCGAAGCGTCGCTCATCCGCGCGCCCAAAGGCATAAAAGCCCATCGCCAGATGCGTCTGCTCCGTTTCCTGGGAAAAGAGGGCGACTTTCGGCTCCGTCGATTTTTCCCGCCAGCGCGCGAAGCGCGGTGCCCTCTGGCGCGTCAGACGCGAGAGCTTGGGCCCGAGTTCCGCCAGCACGCGATCGTGTGAGACTTGACCCGCCACGGTCACGATGGTCGTGCGGCCGTTGTAATGTTCCCGCATGAAACCTAACAACTGCTCTCGGGAAAACTTGGAGATCGTCTCCTCCGTGCCCGTGAGCGGCCGACCAAGTGGATGCGCCGGCCACATCGTCTCGGAAAGCAGCTCCTGCGCATGCTGCGCGGGGCTATCTTTATACATGGCGATTTCCTCCCGGATGACCTCGCGTTCCCGCTCGATCTCGTCGGGGGCAAAAGCCGAGTTCAGATACATGTCGCCCAGTACGTCGCACAGCGCCGGCAGATGCGCCGCCCCCGCCTTGGCATAGTAACAAGTATGATCCTCCGTCGTGAAAGCGTTTAGATATCCGCCAATGCCCTCGACCGATTCGATGATCTGTTTGGCGGTTCGCTTCTTCGTCCCCTTGAACATCAGGTGCTCGATGAAGTGTGAAATTCCGCTGAGTTTCCGCGACTCGTAGCGCCCGCCGATGCCCGCCCACAAGCCGACGCTGACACTTTGCATGTGCGGCATCTCGACTGTCGCAAAACGCACCCCATTCGGCAGCGTCGTCATTCGATAGTAGTAGCTCATGCCTTACGTTTCCTGCCCTTCTCGCGCAATTTCAAAATATGCTCCGCCAGTTCCAAATCCTGAGGATAAGTGATCTTTAGATTCGGCGAGTCGTGACGTAACAAAGCCACCTTTGTCCCAAGTTTTTGAATCGCGGAGACTTCATCCGTCACCGCCTCGTTTTTCGCCACCACCGCCGCGTAAGCCTGCAGGATGAGGCTGCTGCTGAAAATCTGCGGCGTCTGCATCGCCCACAATCCGGTTCGCTCGACGCTTTCCGTCACCATCTGCTCGCTCGAAGCGCGTTTCACCGTATCGGGGATCGGCGTGGCGCAGCACGCCGCTCCATGCTCCCGCGCCAGCGTGAGACAATCTGCAATCAAACCCGGTGTGACCAGCGGACGCGCTCCATCGTGAATGGCGACAAAGGAGGTCGCGCCCGCATCGACTTGCTGGAGTCCGTTCCACACCGACAGATGCCGCTCCGCCCCACCCGGCGTGATCCGCACCACGGCACTCAGCTTCTCCTTTTCGACCATGTCTCTCACCTCGCCCAATCGCTCCTCGCGACACACGACGATGATCCGTGAAACCTCGG
Source organism: Chthoniobacteraceae bacterium (assembly GCA_041751075.1). Taxonomy (GTDB): domain Bacteria; phylum Verrucomicrobiota; class Verrucomicrobiia; order Chthoniobacterales; family Chthoniobacteraceae; genus JANNXQ01. The sequence goes on along the minus strand of JBGSYE010000691.1, from coordinate 1,051 downwards.
GCACGGCATGGAAGGCGCGCAGGGAGTGAGCCACGACTGGTCTCCCCGCGAGGGGCGCGAAGAGCTTGTCGAACCCCATCCGCCGGCTGCTCCCCGCGGCGACAATAATCGCGGCAACCATTCGTTTTTAGAATTTGGATTTTGGATTTTTGGGAGCGCTCCGCGCGGCCCCGACACCAAATCGTAAATCGTAAATCGTAAATCGTAAACTCATCGAAGCTGTTTCTGGACTTCCTGGCTGAGCGCCTTGCCATCCGCGCGCCCGTCCGCCTTGGCTTGCGCCACTTTCATCACCGCGCCCATCTGCGCTTTGGACGTGGCACCGGTCTCGGTGATCGCCTCGCTCACCAGCGTGCGAATTTCCTCCGGCGACAGCCCTTTCGGCAAATAGCCATGCAGGATTTCGAGTTCCGCTTTTTCTTTCGCGGCCAATTCGGGTCGATGTCCTCTTTCGAAGCCGTCGATCGAGTCCTGGCGCTGCTTCACCTGCTTGCGCACGACCGCGCTCGCCTCCGCATCGTCGAGCACCGCAGTCGCCCCCCCTTTTTCGATGGCGGCATTTTTGATCGCCGCCTTGAGCATCCGCAGGACTCCGAGCCGCTCAGTCTCGCGTGCCTTCATCGCCTCGCGCAGGTCGTGGTCGATGCGGTCGGTCAGATTCATGGGGCGGACAAGCTAGCGAGCGACTCTCCTGGCGCAAGTGGGCATTTCCGGCTGCGCACCGCGTCTTCTTGGCGACCCGCCGTTCCGGCGCTAAAGGTTCCCCCGATGTCCGATCTCGAAACGCAAATCCACGACCTCGGCCGCCGCGCCCGCGCCGCCTCCCGCGCCCTTGCCCGACTCACCACCGGGGAGAAAAACCACGCGCTCCTCGCCATGGCGGACGAATTGGTCGCCGCCGCCGCGCCCATCCTCGCCGCCAATGCCCGGGACCTCGCGCAGGCCCGCACGGATGGCCTTTCCACCGCGATGCTCGACCGCCTCACGCTCACCGAGGCCCGCCTTGCCGCCATGGCCGAGGGCGTGCGCCAGGTCGCCGCCCTGCCCGATC
>JBGSYE010000690.1:0-3329 GCA_041751075.1 Chthoniobacteraceae bacterium | reverse complement strand
AGACCGCGCCGCTGGCCGTAGCCCCATCGCCCATCAGGGCGAGGTAGCGGTGCGCCATCGTCTCCGCATCATACTCGGCGCGCGCCGCCTGGCGGCATCGTTCGGAAAGCCGGGCGAGCATCGCGCGATCGCGGGCGAGTCGCAGCAGTGCATCCGCGGCTGCCTGCACATCGCCAAGTGGCACGCGGATGCCGCGCTCGTCGGTCACCAGGTCGCGGATGCCGCTTTCCAGATCGGACACCACCGGGACGACGCCGTGTCCCATCGCCTCGATCAAGCTGAGCGGCAGCCCTTCAAAGTCCGAGAGCAGGAGAAACGCGTCCTGCTCGGCCAGAATGCCGGCCACGTCGCGATTCGGGATTTCCCCGAGACATTGCGCGGAGTCGATCCCTTCGAGTTCCCGGCGGACCTGCGCTTCCTCCGGCCCGGTCCCGACGAGCGTGAACCGCACCGGCGCCCGCCGCGAATGGAGGACCTTGATGACGGCGATCACCCGGCTCACCCGCTTCTGAAATTCGATGAGCCTGCCGACATAGACGACCCGGAGAACTCCAGTCTCCGCGGGCTGCCGCCGGTCGCTCTCCTTTGGAAAGTCGATGCCATAGGGGATGTACTCCACGCGCTTGCCGGCAAACTCCGGCATGGCTCGGAGCCGCTCGCAAATCTGCCGGGACACACCGATCATCACATCGATCCACGGCGCAAACTGTCGCGTGGTGTACGGGCCGGGATCGTCGGATTGGATGATCCCCATCCGCAGCACCCCTGGCGGGACGAGGCGAAGAATCTCGAAGCTGTCAAAGCCGAGGCACGCAAGGACTGCGGACGGACGGCTCGCGGCGAGATGCTGGTAAGTGCGCTGGAGTCGATCTTCGTAAATGAGGCCCGCGCGCGGGATCTCGATGGGCTCCACGCCGACGCGCTGAAAGTCCGATCGCATCTCATTGGCGCCGCCCATCACGACGACTTGCAGTTTGTGGCCGGAATGCGCCAGGCCTGAGGCGAGATTGAGAAGGAAGGTCGAACTGCCGCCCAGGTTCAGGTTGCACGTCGTGGCTGCCAGCAAAGGTCGAGTCACGGAAGCGTCTCCTCCTTTCGATCCCGCCGCTGCGCTCCTGCAAGACTGGCGCCCCCCACGAGTTCGAGGGCGTGAAGCTGGCGCAGAAACGATTCCTCGAACGCGTCGAAACCGACCTGCTGGTGGATCCCTTCGCTCTGGACCCTCTCACCGCGTTCGATCCGCGCCCACCATCCAAGGATCGCGGCGGCGATCGCCTGAGGATCGCGGATGGGAACGATCGTGCCGGTCAGTTCCGGCGCAATCAGATCGGAGCTGCCGGTATTCTCCGTGAGCACACACGGCAGGCCGCACGCCATCGCCTCGAGCGCCGTGCGAGCCATTCCTTCTTCGAGCGATGGGAGCACGAAGATATCCGCCTCCCGCAGTTGCGCCGCGAGCTGCGGATGCGGCAGACGCGGAATCCACTCGATGGGCAGGTCCGAATAACGTCCGAGCAAAGGCCGCAGGCTGTCATGCACGCCATCGTTGAGGATCAGCCGCGCGGAAGGGTGCGCCTTGCGGACGATGCGAAATGCTTCCAGCAGATAGGGCGTTCCTTTGCGCAGCGAAGGCGCGCCCGTCGAGATGATGGTGAGCGGCCGGTTCGCGGGGCGCGGTTCTTTCGAGGGCACGAAACAGGCGAGGTCGATCGGGTACACATTGCGGAGCATCTGCTCCGGTCGAAAGCCGTGGGCGAGAAATGAGCGGGTCACGTGGCTGCTCGGCGAGAGGACGTAATCGACGAGCGGCATCATGGCTGCCGCGCGGCGGTACCAGCCCTGGGGAAATGGCGGGAGGGGGCACTTCCAGCGCGCATATTCCTCTTCGAGGACGGACCAGTAGCTTTCCGGGTGAGCATTGCCGGCATCCAGGAAGGTCTTTCCTCCATGCGCGCGCACCCATTGAAAGCATTGGTTCACATACCCATAGCTGGAAAGGATGTGGTCTCCCGGCTCGAGCTGCCGCAGCACCCAGCGGTCGAACCACGCGAATAATCTCGAGCGCAGGGTCTCCTCCTTGAACTGCGAAAACACCTGTCCAGCGGCGTAGCCGCAGAGGCCGATCCACGGATTGAGCCGCGTGCGTCCCGGCGGGATGCCCGCGGCGCCCCGCCGGGTGCCGAGCGCCAGGAAACGGAGCATACCCTGTCCGTACAACGCTCGGGCGTTGTCGTCACACACCGTTCGATTCGGTGTCGCGACGACGAAGCATCCGTGGCGGCGGGATTCCGGCGCGCCAGATTCGACTCGTGGTGTCATGCCGCGCCTCGCAGGGGACGCCGGATGGCTGCGGGGAAGAATCTGCGAGCTGTCTGCCTGAGCGAGGAAGTCATGGATGGCACCGGAGGAGAATAAGGGAGCGGCGGGAAATGGGCGAGCAAACAGAGCGCGCGGCACATCACGGAACGCCGTGCGGACCGGCCCACCCTTCACGCAGCCGGTAAAAATCCAGCGTCACTGGCTTCCGCTCTGCGGCGCCGGCGGACGCGCGCTGCGCGTACCGCCCGGAAAACTTCCAGATGGCGAGCCGGACCCGCGCCGCGAGCGGCGTGGCTTGTTCGGGCGGCGTGAAGGTCCGCCGCGCGATCAGCTCGCCGTGTTCGAGGATGGCGGCCTTCAGCTCCGGAGCGATCGGATGATCGGGGCTGTAGGCAAAGACGGCATTGGCGAAATTGCGCCGGGCAAAACCGGCCAGCCCTTCCACGCGCGGCCAGTCGTCGATGTCGGGTCCGATCATTCGGTCGGCCAGCACCCCCACGGCACCGAGCCCGCCGGTGTCCCAGGATTCGAAGGGCGGGTTGTTTGAGCGCAGATTCGTCATCACGACATCCGAGGGCCGGGTTTGCGCGGCGACCTCCGCGGCGATGGCGCGCGCCGCTTCCGTCATCCGCGGCACCGACGCCCGGAAGGAAAAAAACGCCGCCATCACGACCGCGAGCGGAATGAGCAGCACCGGATACCAGCGCGAGCGTACGGTATCCAGGCTGTGTGCGGCGAACAGGCTCGCCGGCAGCACGAGGAAGGCGAATTGCGAAAACTCGACGAAACAGAAGTGCAGCAGCAGCAGCTCGACCGGAATGAAACAAAGGATGAAGACGACGCTGCACTCGAGCGCGCGCCGGGCTTGCGTCGCGCGCCGCAGGCAAAGCAGCCCCACGGCCGCCGCCAGCACCAGCGCAGGGCCGACAAAGAAAACATTCCGCGCAGCCACCGCGGCGAGCATCCGCGCGCGAGACACATCCATCCCCGCGTTGCCCGTCTGCCGTCGG
>JBGSYE010000689.1:0-10654 GCA_041751075.1 Chthoniobacteraceae bacterium | reverse complement strand
AGTCCGCGTAGAAGCGACCGTTGGAATTGTAGCCCGCAGCGTAGATCGCCTCGGTGACGCTCGCTGCGCCCGGCAAACTTTGGCGCACCCGCAGGGCGCGCCACGCGGCGGAGTAAGCCTTCGGCGTGAGCCCGGTGACCGCCCGGAAGACGCGGTGAAAGTGATAGCGGCTCATCCCCGCGATCCGCGCCAGCGCGTCGAGCGTCGGCGGGATTTCAGCGCATTCGATCGCGCGACAGGCTTTGGTGACTGCTTCGACATGCCTCATCGCGAGGCTTGGTTCGCGAGGTGCGCAGCGTTTGCACGGGCGGTACCCGGCGTGCTCGGCGGCCTCGGGCGAGGCGTGAAAGGCGACATTCTTCCGCAGCGGCCGTCGCGAGGGGCAGGCCGGCCTGCAATACACCCCGGTGGTCTTCACCGAGTAATAGAAGCGCCCGTCGGCGGAGGGATCCTTTGCGATCACGGCCTGCCATTTCGCCGCGTCGTCAGCGTCGGTGGTACTTCGGGTCTGCGGAGTGTTCAGCGAGTCCATGCCGGGACTCTACCACCTCGCGCGCGGAGCGAACTCCGCTTCTTGCTCTCGCATTCACGAGGCCGCTCCTCTTTGCTCTGCGCTCTTCATGTCGGGCGAGCACACCACCTTCCGCAATTCTCTCGGCGTCTTCCGCGAGAAGATTTTCGCGTGGTTCATGTTCGCGGAATTCGCGTCGATGGCAGGCTCCTGGATGCACACCCAGGGGCAGCAGCTCGTGGTCGAGGAGCAGGCGCGAGGATCGTGGGAGCAGGCGGCGATCAGCGCGGCCACGATGCTGGTCATCCCGCTCTTCAGTCCGCTCGGCGGAATGCTCGCGGATCGCTGGGACAAGCGGCGCATCCTCTTTGCCATGATCTCCATCCAGGCGGGGCTCGCGGCGCTGGTCGGCTGGCTTGTGCAGAGCGGGCAGATTCAGCTCTGGCACCTCATCGGCATCGCCATCGCGCTCGGCCTCACCGCGGCCTTTGAGATGCCCGCGTATTCCGCACTGCTGCCGGAGCTGGTGTCGCGCGGGCGGCTCAGCGCGGCGGTGGCCATCGACCGATCGGTCTTTCACACGGCGCGGATCGTCGGGCCCGCATTCGCCGGCCTCGCGATCACGGCCTGGGGCATGGCCTCGGCCTTCTATGTGAATGCACTCTCCTACCTCGGGCCGCTGGTGGTGCTATGCTTCGTCGCGCCGCGGAAGCTGGGCACGGTCGAGGAGGAGTCGCAGCGCCGCACGGGATTCGCGGAGGGCTGGCGGCATGTGCGCGCGGATCGCCCGACCCGCCAGATGGTCTCGATCATGGCGGCAAACGCTTTTTTTTGCACCCCCTTCCTGATCGTGCTGATGACGTGGTACGCCAAACGCACGCTGGAACTGCCGGCGTGGAAGACGGGCTGGCTGATGTCGATCTCCGGTCTCGGCGCGCTGCTCTCGTCGGTCGGCATCCTCGCGGTGCCCGAGCGCAACCGCCCGCTGATCCTGCGCGCGGGCGCCGCACTCGCGGTGCTCGCGATGCTCGCGATGGCCGCGGCGCGGGAGTTCTGGGGCGCCGCGGCCAGCATCGCGGTACTGACGATGGGGCTGAATCTCGTCTTCGGCGTGGGCAATCAACTGGTGCAGGAACGCGCTCCCGATGCGATCCGCGGGCGCGTCCTGACGGTGGCCTCGATGAGTTTCGTGGCGGTGATTCCGTTCTCCGGCTTCCTCGCCTCGATGCTCGAGGCTCGGGTCGGGATGCGGCTCGCGATAGTGGTCTGCGCCGTGAGCTACGCCATCGTGGCGGCCGCCATCCTGGGCCGCCCACGGCTGCTGCAGGAGGCGTGATGCCGCCGGTGGTGGGGCACTTTCGTCCAATGTGGGTGCTGGGACTTTCGCCGAAAATGACATGGCGGGTGCAAACGCGGCAGTCCGCTTTTCACTGCACCACCACACGCCGCGCATTTCACAGTTGACGCTGCTAGACGACTGGTCTATTTGCCAGCCCCATCCGAATGTCCGTCACGACCGCCACGACCAAGGAGCGCATCCTCGAAGCTGCCGAGGAGATCATGCTCGCGAAGAGCTTTCACTCGGTCGGGTTGAATGAAATCCTGACGGCGGTGAAAGTGCCGAAGGGCTCCTTCTACCACTATTTCCCGTCGAAGGAGCAATTCGGCGTGGAGTTGCTCCGGCACTATGTGAACGAAGCCTCGGAGTGGAAGCGCAGGCTGCTCCTCGCGCACGACCAGGAACCGAACCCATTCCTGCGGGTCAGCGCATTCCTCGATCTGTCCGCGGCGCATTTGCTGGAGAAGGACTGCCGGTGCCCATGCCTCGTCTCGAAACTCGCCTCCGAGGTTGCCACCTTTAGCGAGCCGATGCGGGCTGTGCTCGCCGAGGGCGTCCGGGAATGGCGCGGGATTTTTGAGCAAGTGATCGCCGAAGGGCAGAAGAAAGGCGTCATTCGCAGGAAGATCGACCCGGCCGAGACGGCGGGGCTGATCGGCGATCTTTGGATGGGCGCCAGCCAGCGCTGCCAGCTCGAACGCAATGTCGCGCCAATCCGCGCGGCGGCGCAGTTCATCCGCAGGTATCTTACGCCTGCGTGATCGCCGCCTGGGCAACTAGACGACTGGTCTAATCGTATCGAACGCCAACACATGACCCCCGAAGCTCACGCCTACTTGAGCCGCCGCTGCCCGGTGATGCGGCGGCTCATTAAAAACCACGGGCCGTGTGCGCTCGCGCCCGAGTCGCGGCGTTCGCCCTTCGAGTCGCTCGTGAGTGCCGTGGCGCATCAGCAGCTCAATGGCACGGCGGCCCAGACGATCCTGCGGCGGTTCCGGGCGCTCTTTCCCGGCAGGCGCTTTCCGTCGCCAGGACAGATCGCAAATGCAAGCGACGAGGCCCTCCGAGGCGCCGGGTTTTCGCGGGCGAAAATTGCGGCGATCCGCGACATCGCGACGAAGACCCTTGACGGTACGGTGCCGTCTTCACGCGTCATCCGAGCGATGCCGGACGCGGAAATCATCGAGCGGCTCGTGGCGGTCCGCGGCGTCGGGCGCTGGACGGTCGAGATGCTGCTCATTTTCAAACTTGGCCGCCCCGACGTGCTGCCGGCCGATGACTTCGGCGTGCGCAATGGCTTCCGCCTCGCCTTCGGGCTCGAGGCCATGCCGACGCCGCAGGAAGTCCTCGCCCATGGCGAATGCTGGCGCCCGCACGGCACGACTGCCGCCTGGTTCCTCTGGCGCGTGGCGGATGCGGGGAAACGTGCTGCAGCGAAATGAAAAATGCCCGAATCACGAAAGAGGTGCGAGCGGGAGTTTCGGGTGCCATACGCGTCCCGCGTATGGTTCTCAGAGTTCCGCTGCCGCGCGCCGTCTGACTTTCACGACCATGAAATACCTCGCTGCATTTTTCCTGCTCGCGCCCCTTGCTGGCTGCTCGAAACCCAAGGGTGAGCCGCCGCAATTCGGGGCGATGCCCGTGAGCGTGGCGCCGCCGGTGCAACGCGAGATTCAGGATTGGGACGAATTCACCGGGCGCATCGAGGCTTCGGAGTCCGTCGAGATTCGTCCGCGCGTCTCGGGTTACCTCGACAAGGTGCATTTCCAGTCGGGCGAGCTGGTGCAAAAGGGCGACGTGCTTTTCACCATCGACGCGCGGCCTTTCCAGGCGGTGCTCGATCGCACCGAGGCGGAGTTGAATCAGGCCGAGACGCGGCTGAAGTGGGCGAGGAGCGAGGCGGAGCGCGCCGAGCGGCTGTGGGCGACGCGCACGATGTCGATCGAGGAAGTGGACAAACAGCGGCGCGCTTTCGAGGAAGCGACGGCGGGGATCGGGGTCGCGCAGGCGGCACGCAAGGCGGCGGCGCTGGATGTGGAGTTCTGCACAGTGCGTGCACCGATCGATGGACGTGCGAGCCGCGAAATGGTGACCGCTGGCAATTACGTGAGCGGCGTCGCGGGCTTCACCACGCTGCTCACCACGGTGGTGCGCACCGATCCCGTGCATGTGTATGCGGATGTCGATGAGTCCACGTTCCTGCGTTATCAGCGGCTCACGAGCGCGGGCAAAGCGACGCATCTCTCCGAAAGCGAGACGCCCGCCGAGATGCAGCTCGACGGCGAGCCCGGCTATCCGCATCGCGGACGGATCGAGTCTTTCGACAATCGTCTGCAAGGCTCGACGGGCAGCATCCTGCTCCGCGCGGAATTTCCCAATGCAGACGGTGCCCTGCGTCCGGGATCGTTTGTGCGGCTGCGCGTGCCGGCGGGGCCGAAGTATCAGGCGCTGCTCGTGACGGAGCGCGCCGTGGGGACGGATCAGGGGCGCAAGTTTCTCCTCACCGTCGGACCGAACAACATCACTGAATACAAGCCGGTCGAAGTCGGCCCGCTCATCGGCGATCAGCGCGTGATCCGCAGCGGGCTCGCGGCCACCGACAGCGTGATCGTGAATGGACTTCAGCGTGCGCGGCCCGGCGCGCCCGTCGTGCCGGAGCCCGCCAAGCCGGAGGAACTCAGCGGCGCCGTCGCACTGAAATGAAGGCCGATTCTCGCAACGGAACACAGGCTTCCAGCCTGTGCGGCCAGCGGGCTCCCAGTCTCCTGGCCCGGCAGGCAGGAAGGCTGTGTTCCGCCTTCGCACCATGAACTTTTCCCAGTTCTTCATCACCCGCCCGATCTTCGCCGGCGTGCTCTCGGCGCTGCTCGTGCTCGTTGGCGCCATCTCGCTTTTCCGGCTGCCGGTGAGCGAGTACCCGGAGGTCGTTCCGCCCTCCGTGGTCGTGCGCGCAAACTATCCCGGCGCGAGCCCGGAGGTCGTCGCCGAGACGGTCTCGACGCCGCTGGAAAAGGAAATCAACGGCGTCGAGAACAGCCTCTACATGTCGTCGCAGGCCACGACCGATGGCGTGGTCACCATCGTCGTCACCTTCAAGCTCGGCACCGATCTCGATAAGGCGCAGGTGCAGGTGCAGAACCGCGTGGCACAAGCCCTGCCGCGGCTCCCCGAGGAAGTCCGCCGGCTCGGCGTGACCACGCTGAAGAGTTCGCCCGATCTCACGATGGTCGTGCATCTCTTCTCGCCCGACGGACGCTACGACGACATCTACGTGCGCAACTACGCCACGCTGCAAGTCGAGGACGTGCTCGCGCGGGTGCCGGGCGTCGGGCAGGTCGAGGTCTTCGGCTCGGGTGATTATTCGATGCGTGTGTGGCTCGACCCGGACAAGATCGCCTCGCGCGGGATCACGGCGGGCGACATCGTGCTCGCGATCCAGGGGCAGAATGCGCAGGTCGCCGCGGGGAGCATCGGCACCCAGCCGATCGAGACGAAGCTCGACACGCAGCTCATCATCAACGCGAAAGGGCGGCTCGTGGGAGAGGAGGAATTTGGGCGCATCATCATCAAGAAGGGGCCGAACGGCGAACTGGTGAAACTGCGCGACGTGGCGCGAATCGAACTCGGCGCGAGCGAATACGGCCTGCGCAGCTTGCTGAATAACAAGGGCGCCGTCGCCATCCCGATCTTCCAGCAGCCAGGCTCGAACGCCATCCAGCTCTCGACCGACGTGCGCGCTGCGATGGCGCGGCTCAAGGAAGAATTCCCGCAGGGGCTCGACTACAGCGTGGTGTACGATCCGACGGTGTTCGTGCGGCGCTCGATCGAATCCGTGGTGCATACGTTGCTTGAGGCGATCCTCCTCGTGGTCATCGTGGTCATCGTCTTCCTCCAGACGTGGCGTGCGTCGATCATCCCGCTCGCGGCGGTGCCGGTGTCGCTCATCGGCACGTTCGCGGTGATGTCGGCGTTCGGCTTTTCCATCAATGCGCTCTCGCTCTTCGGCCTCGTGCTGGCGATCGGCATCGTGGTCGATGACGCCATCGTGGTGGTGGAAAATGTGGAGCGAAATATCTCGAACGGTCACCCGCCGCTGGAGGCGACCAGGATCGCGATGCGCGAGGTCACGGGGCCCATCGTGGCCACGGCGCTCGTGCTCTGCGCGGTCTTCATCCCGACGGCCTTCATCAGCGGACTCACCGGGCAATTCTACAAACAGTTCGCGCTCACCATCGCGATCAGCACGGTCATCTCCGCGTTCAATTCGCTCACGCTCAGCCCCGCGCTCTGCGCCGTGCTGCTGCGCGGACACGATGAGAAGAAGGATTGGTTCACGCGCGTGCTCGACTTCGCGCTCGGCTGGTTTTTCCGTCCGTTCAATCGCGTCTTCGACTGGGCTGCAAATGGCTATCGGCGTTCCGTGGCGCGCATCATCCGCTTCGCGATCGTCGCGCTCTTCGTCTATGGCGGCCTCATTTTCCTCACGGGCAAACTTTTCAGCAAGGTGCCCGGCGGCTTCGTCCCGACGCAGGATAAGCAATACCTCGTCGCCTTCGCGCAATTACCCGAGGCCGCGTCGCTGGATCGCGCCGACGATGTGATCCGCCACATGAGCGAGATCGCGATGGCGCATCCCGGTGTGCAGGACGCCGTCGCGTTCCCCGGCCTCTCGATCAATGGCTTCACCGTGGCGTCGAATGCCGGGATCGTCTTCGTCTGCTTGAAATCTTTCGAGGAGCGCACCGCGCCGGATCAATCCGGCAAGGCCATCGCCGAGACGCTCAATAGGCAGTTCGGCTCGATCAAGGATGCCTTCGTCGCGTGTGTGATGCCGCCGCCGGTGAATGGGCTCGGCATGATCGGCGGCTTCAAGCTGCAAGTCGAAGATCGCGCCGCGCGCGGCTACACCGCGCTCTCCGAGGCGGTGAACGATCTGCTCAACACGGCGCGCCAGACGCCGGGGATCGACCCGTTCCAGACCTTCACGACCTTCACCGTGAATACGCCGCAGCTTTTCGCGAATGTCGATTGGTTGAAAGCGAGCGCGCTCGGCGTGACGAAGACGGAAATCTCGCAGGCGCTGCAAATCTATCTCGGCTCGCTCTACGTGAATGACTTCAACCGCTTCGGCCGCGCATATCAGGTGGTGGTGCAGGCCGACGCGAAATTTCGCAAACGCGCCGAGGACATCCTGCGGCTGAAGGTGCGCAACGTCGGCGGCGAGATGGTTCCGCTCGGCACGCTGCTGAAAGTGCGCGAAGGCAGCGGCCCCGATCGCGCGATGCATTACAACAGCTACCTCTCCGCCGAGATCAACAGCGCGCCCGCGCCCGGGTACAGCTCCGGCCAGGCCGAGGCCATCATGGCCAAACTCGCCGCCGAGACTTTGCCGAAAGGCATGACGCCTGAGTGGACCGAACTCACCTACCAGAAGATCCTCGCCGGCAATACCGCCGTGTACATTTACCCGCTCTGCCTGCTGCTCGTCTTCCTCGTGCTCGCCGCGCAATACGAGAGCTTCCGCCTGCCGCTGGCGATCATCCTCATCGTGCCACTGTGCCTGCTCGCCGCGCTCACCGGTGTGTGGCTCACCGACGGCGACAATAACATCTTCACCCAGATCGGCCTCATCGTGCTCGTCGGGCTCGCCTGCAAAAACGCGATCCTCATCGTGGAATTTGCCAAGGTGAAACAGGACGAGGGCGCGACGCCCGCCGAAGCCGCGGTCGAAGCCGCGCGGTTGCGCCTGCGTCCGATCCTGATGACCAGCATCGCCTTCATCGCAGGCGTCTGGCCGCTCGTCGCCAGCCACGGCGCAGGCGCCGAGATGCGGCACGCGATGGGGGTGGCGGTATTCTCCGGGATGATCGGCGTGACGTTTTTCGGCCTCATGCTCACGCCCGTTTTCTACGTCGTAGTGATGAAGTTCGGACGGAAAAAGGTCGCCGAACCCGCGCTGCCGTCAGAGGCGCAAACTCCCGAAGCCGTGACCGCCTGAGCCATGAAAGCAAGGTCCACCATGTCTCGCAGAAAGCGTGCGGCGCTGGGACTCCGGGTAGCATACGCGGCGCGGCCAGAGCGCCGCACCACGCACTCTGCGTTGCCGGCCGCCCGGCTCACGCTCTCCGCCGCCGATCTCGCGGCATTGCAGACGTCGTTGCCGCCAATCCCCACCTCATGACCTCCCAGCCCGTCACCACCGATACGCTGCTTCAACAACTCCGCTGGCGCTATGCGACCAAGAAGTTCGACCCGACGAAGAAGATCGCCGACGCCGATTGGCAGGCGCTGGAAGATACGCTCGTCCTCACGCCCACGAGCTTCGGCCTGCAGCCGATCAAGTTTCTCGTCATCACCGATCCGGCGATCCGCGCGCAGCTTGTGGCTGCTTCGTGGAATCAGAAGCAGCCCGCGGATTGCTCGCACTACGTCGTCTTTGCGGCGCGGGCGCGGAATACGGAGGTCGATGTGGATCGGTACCTGGCCCGCGTCGCCGAAGTGCGGACGACCACTGTGGAGGCCCAGGCGGGCTTCAAAAAGATGCTCGTCGGAGATGTCGTGCATGGTCCGCGCGGGCAGCGGGCGCTCGATTGGGCGACGAACCAGGCTTACATCGCGCTCGGGAATTTCATGACCGCCGCCGCGGTGCTCGGGATCGACACTTGCCCGATGGAAGGTTTTGAGCCGGAGAAATACGACGCCATCCTCGGCTTGCCGGAGCAGGGCTACCACGCCGTGGTCGCCTGCGCGGCGGGCCATCGCTCCGCTGAAGACAAATACGCCGGGCTTCCCAAGGTCCGCCTTCCTGCCAGTGAACTAATCGTCCACCTTTGACACCCAATCCCATGACCATCCCCTACACCGACCTCACTCAACGCCCGCCGCGCAGCGTCCGTACCCGCCTCGGCGGCTACCCGCTGCTGCCACGGATGCTCGACAAGGGCCGCGCTGAAATCGCCGGCAAGAACGGCGAATACCACTACAATTGCCCGCTCGATCAGCGCATCCTCTGCTTCCTCGGTCTCGATCCCGAGGCGTTGCGCGCCGAGCTTTCCAAGGGCAAAGGCGACGGAGAAATCCTCGAGTGGATCCGGGCAAACCAAGTGAACGAACACACCTCTGCGGAGATCGAGGCGTGGGCGAACGAACAGGCCGAGCGCGGCCCCGACGCGGACTCGCAGGAGTTTTTCAATGAATTGCTGACAGAGGCCGGCCCGCACCGCACCGACATCAAGACGTGGGCCGACCTGCTCGATCTCGACGATTACGTGAGCTTCGGTGGGAAGGCGTAATTTGGAGCACGTCCAAGAAGCGTCGGTCGCGCAGAAAAGGCGGCGCGAGGACGCGCCGCTTTCCTCACGCCTGTGCTACTTCGCCCACACCCATGAAAGCCTGGACCATCGCTTCACACGGATCGCTGGACGGCCTCGCACTCGCGGACTGGCCGGAGACGGAACTTGCGCCGGGCGAGGTGCTCGTCCGCATCCGTGCGGTGTCGCTGAACTATCGCGACCTCACCTCGGTCGGGAGCGCGCGGCCCGGCAATCTGCCGCCGCCGCTCGTGCCGTGCTCGGATGGGGCGGGGGAAGTGGTGGCGGTCGGTGCGGCGGTTGCGAAATTCAAAGTCGGCGACCGCGTGGTCGGCACGTTCTTTCGCGACTGGATCAGCGGGCCGTTCCAGAACAGCTACCACAAGGCGGCGACGGGTGGCTCGATCCACGGAATGCTGCGCGAGTGCGTTGCCTTGCCGGAGCACGCGTGGCTGCCCGTGCCCGCGCATTTGTCCGATGAGGAAGCGGCGTGTCTGCCGTGCGCGGCTGTCACTGCGTGGCAGTCGCTCTTCACCCGCGGAGGGCTCGTCGCGGGAGCCACGGTGCTCGCGCTCGGGACGGGTGGTGTTTCCACTTTCGCGCTGCAACTCGCGACCGCCGCCGGGGCGCGTGTGGTCATCACCTCGAGCAGCGACGAGAAGCTCGCGCGGGCCAGGGCCCTGGGCGCGTGGGCCACGATCAATTACCGGACCACGCCGGATTGGGATAAGGAAGTGTGGCGGCTCACGGAGAAGCGCGGCGTGGATCACGTCGTCGAAGTCGGCGGACCCGGCACGCTGGGCAAGTCGATGAACTCCATGGCGGCGGGCGGGCAGATCGCGCTCATCGGGGTGCTTACCGGCTTCGGCGCGCCGGATGCGAGCCTCTTCCCTGTCGTCGCCCGGAATGCGCACATCGACGGCATCTACGTCGGCTCCCGCGCGGACTTCGAGGCGCTGAATGCCTTTCTCACCGCACACGCCATCCGCCCGGTGATCGATCGCGTCTTCTCATTCGATGACGCTCCCGCCGCGTTTGCCCACATGGAGAGTGGCGCGCATTTCGGGAAGATCGTCATCCGCGTTTCCTGAATCCTATGACAACGGAATCTTCACCGCTCCTCTCCGCGTTTCTCGTGAGCGCCGCCGCGCTTTTGCTCGGCAGTGCCGGTTGCAAGAAAGCTCCGCCGGTCCAGCCGCAGGGACCGCTGCCCGTCAACGTCATCACCGCCGTCGAGCGCGAGGTGACGGAGTGGGATGAATTCACCGGACGGATCGAGGCGGTCGAGTCAGTGGAGATTCGTCCGCGCGTCTCGGGCTACATCACCGAGGTCGCATTCAAAGCCGGCGCGCTGGTCAATAAGGACGATCTCCTCTTCGTCATCGATCCGCGCCCGTATCAGGCCGATCTAGACAAGGCTGCGGCGGAGGTCGAGCGGGCGGGCGCGCAGTTGAAGCTCGCGCAGATCGACTTCGATCGCGCCAAGGATCTCCG
>JBGSYE010000688.1:0-3338 GCA_041751075.1 Chthoniobacteraceae bacterium | reverse complement strand
TCGGGCGCACTCGGCGCGCGTGGGCTTCGGCGTGGCCACCGGCGCGGCTTCGACGGGTTTCGGCGTGGCCACGGGAACGGCTTTCGCCGCAGCCATGGCGACCTTCCGGGCCTCGGCGATTTCCACCGTGAGGCGTTTGGCCAGTTCGTTCGCCTCCCACACTTTCGCTGCCTGCAAGGCCGACGCGGCGGCGTCGAGATCCCCGGTGGCCAGTCCGGCCTTCGCGGCCTCCGAGGCGGCGATCGACTCGCGCATCGCCGCCACCGGCAGCGCGGCGAGGCGCGTCGTCTCGGGCGCGAGTTTTTCCGCGATCTTTGCGAGCGCTTTGCTGCTCCGGATATTCAGCGGCGGCCACTTCAGCCCGGCGCGTTCGGAGGCAGTAATCCCGGCGACACCGGCGTCTTCGTCACGCTTGGCCGCGGCCTCGAGTTCCGTCCGCGTCTGCGGCGCGGCCTGCTGGCGGCCGAGAGCTTCGGTCTTCAGATTCTGGTAAGCGCGTTCGACGGTGGCCTTCACCGACGGCAGGATCTTCGCGGCCAGCTCCACCGCATCGGGAAAGACGGCGGCCCCGGAGTAGTTCTTCTCGATCTGCGAAAAGGTATTGAGCGCGCCGATGAGGTCGCCGCCATTCGCCTGCGTCCGCATGTGGTTGAGCGCGATCACGCCATTGATCTGGTAGCGCTCCTTTTCCGCCTCCTCCTGGGTGAGCCACCGATCGGCGATCTTCACCTCGCCGGCACCCACGCGCTTCTTTTCCTCCTCGAGCGCGGCGGCGTTCTTTTTCGCCGCCTCGATGTGCGCGCTCGTCGGGTAGGCGGCGATGAAGGCATTGAGCGACCGCAGCGCCACCTCGTACTGTTCCGCGGGGAGCGAGTTCTGGCCGGGCGCGAAGCCTTTGATCCCGTCCCAAGCCGCGATGTCCGGCGTTTCCTTCGCGATGCTCGCGATCTCATCGCGCTTGAGCGTCCGGCGATCCACGATGCTGGCCGATGCGCGATACTCGACCGTCACTTCGGTCGCCGTCTCTTCGAGCACTTTGCCTTCGAGCTTCTCGCCGGACTTGAGCGTGATCGTGTCGGCCGCTGCCGGCCACGCGAGAGCCATGAGCAGCGGGACGAGGAGGAACCTATGGGAGGATGGGGACATGCCGTGGATATTGCGCACACCACCGCGCCGGGCGGAAGGGCGGAATGCGCACCCCGACACTCCAGCTCAGGACGCCGCGCGGCGCGCTACTTGAAGAGCTCCGCAAACTCCCCGTACCCTTCCTCGGCCAGCTTCTCCGCGGGAATGAACCGCATGCTCGCGGAATTCATGCAGTAGCGGAGCCCTGTCGGCTTCGGACCGTCATTGAAGACGTGCCCGAGATGCGCGTCGGCCTTCTTCGACCGCACCTCCGTGCGCACCATGCCGTGAGCCGTGTCGCTCTTCTCGACGATGGTGTCCTTCCTCAGCGGCTGCCAGAAGCTCGGCCAGCCCGTGCCGGAATCGAACTTGTGGATCGACGCAAAGAGTGGCTCGCCGCTGATGATGTCCACGTAGATGCCGGGGGCCTTGTTGTCGTTGTACTCATTTTGGAACGGGCGCTCGGTGCCGTTCTCGCAGGTCACATGATACTGGATCGGCGTCAGTTTTTTCTTCAGTTCGTCCTTGCTCAGGTTGCTCATATCTTTGGGGCGGGTGGTGGGTGAAGCGGCGACCGGCTTCTGCTTGTCGCTCGCGTCGCAACCAGGCGCGACGACGATGGCGAGGGCGGCGGCAAAGGGAAGCAGAGCGCGAGCGGAGAAATTCATGGGCGACAAGCTAAAGCACAGGCCCGGCATTTTCAACGCGCGCTCAGTTGATGCGCTTCGCCCGATCGAAGCTGCTGCGCTCCGCCTCCTCGTGCCGCAGACGCTCGCGGTTCTTCTGCATCCACTTCACGAGACTCACCCCACCGATGAAGATCGGCGCCAGCAGCAGCACCCGCCCCTTGTCCGGCAGGACCACGAAGGCCAGCAGGCAGAGCAGAATCACCAGCCCCGTGAACGACCAGGCGCGGATATTGAAAAAGCGCTCCTGCGGTCCCGCCGCCGGCCGCTGCCGGAAACGCTGAACAAACAACCACGCGATGAAAGCAAGCGTGGCGGCGACGAGGAGAAATTTCATGCAGTGCCGCGCAACGTCGTCCGCCCACCGATGGGGGTGCAAGGTTCAATTCGCGGCGAAGCTGCGCTACACTCCACACGATGAATACCGCCCCGCTCCCCGACACCCAGGGACTCGAAATTCGCACCTACTTCGTGCGCGGGCGCAATGCCCTCGTGGCCCGCGCCGACTTCGGCGACCTCTATGTGGACTACTACCTCCACCAGGGCCAGCACGGCTACCAGCACGCGCCCGGCCACGACGGCATGCTCAAGGAAGCCCTCGCCGCGATGACGCTCCACTGCGCCTCCCGGCCGCGCACCGAATCCGCCGCGTGGACCATCCACTTTCAGGATCCGCTGCTGAATCTCTTCGTCGCCGGAGACAGCCGGCTCGGGACCGTCGTCGGCCAGCTCTTCACCGAGAATGTGCGCGACAATGGGCGCAATCTTTTCGTCGCCGACGTCGTCCGCGCCGGCGAGCAGGCCCGCCGCAGCGCCGTCGATTTCACCGGCACGAGCGTTTTCACCGCCGCCGGGCACTACTACGCACAGAGCGAGCAGCGGCCCGCGCGCTTCTTCCATTTCGGCCCCGAAGAATTCGTCTTCATCTCCGCCCAGCCGCAGTGCGATCTGGCATGGCTCGAGTCGCTCGACGACGACGCGATCCAGCACCTCGACGAAGCGGAAACGCTCAGCCTCCTGGAGACGCGCGTCTATCGCTGGGAATGCGGCTGCACCCAGGAGCGCATGTTTGCCGTGCTCGCCTCCGTCATGCGCACCGACCCGGAGGGCCTCTTCGGCGAAGACCCCGCCCTGCGCATGAGCTGCCCCCGCTGCGGCGCCCGCCACACCATCACCCGCGAAGCCCTGGAAGCCTACATCGCGGGAGCGACCGGCTGATGGGAGGTCGATTCCAAGACTCCCAATTCCAAATTTCAGGCAAGCTCCAAGGCCCAAGCATCAAATTCCAAGCAAGCAGCGGCGCCGCTGAATGCTTGGAATTTCCTTCTTTGAGCCTTGGACTTTGCTTGGAATCTGGGATTTGAAGCGTGGAATTTCCTCCACCGAGGGCCTGTAGCTCAACGGTTAGAGCAGGGGACTCATAATCCCTTGGTTCCGGGTTCGAATCCCGGCGGGCCCATGCATTTTGGATTTAGCATTTAGCATCTATTCAGCGCGCGTGACTCCGAATGCCATCGCCACCATCGC
>JBGSYE010000687.1:0-6458 GCA_041751075.1 Chthoniobacteraceae bacterium | reverse complement strand
GTGACGAGGGCGATGGTGCTGCCGCGACGGCTGAGTTCGTGGAAGAGATTCAGGATCGTTTCGCCGGTGTGCGAGTCGAGGTTGCCGGTGGGCTCGTCGGCGAAGACGATCTTTGGATCGTTAACGAGCGCGCGGGCGATGGCCGCGCGCTGCTGCTGGCCGCCGGAGAGCTGCATGGGCCGATGTTTGGCGCGGTTGTCCATCTCCACGAGCTTCAGCGCGGCCATCGCCCGGTCGCGGCGCTCGCGCCCGCTGCAGCCGGCGTAGATCATGGGCAGTTCGACATTCTGCAGGACGCTGAGTTTCGGCAGCAGATTGAAGAACTGAAAGACGAAGCCGATCTTCTGATTCCGAATGCGCGCCAGCTCGCGCATCGAAGCGGTGGCGATCTCGGTGCCGTCGAGCCGGATGCTGCCGAGGCTCGGGGAATCGAGGCAGCCGAGGATGTGCATGAGCGTGGATTTGCCGCTGCCCGACGGGCCGATGATGGAGATGAATTCGCCGCCCTCGATGTCGAGATCGACGTTGTCGAGCGCGCGAATTTCCTCACCGCCGAGGTGGTAGATCTTGCTGACGCCGCGGAGTTCGATGAGTGGCACGGGAGGTTTGAGGAAATGGCTCGCCTACGGGCGGGACGCGGCGGGACTGCACCGCAGTGTCGAACATCCAACATTCAACATCCAACATCCAACATCCAATGGTGCGCGGTCGGGAGCCATTGGATGTTGGATGTTCAATGTTGGATGTTGGATGTTCCTCATCACTCGCCTACCCCGAGCGTCCACTGCTGCCACCGCTCGTTCCGGTCCCGCTCTTTCCATCTCCGCCTTTCCCTCCCCCGCCCTTTCCTCCCGCCTTGCCACCGCCTTTGGCCGCAGCGCCAAAGGCCTGCTGCACCTGGCCGGCATCCTCCGCGGGCGTGACCAGGGAAACGGTTTCGCCGCCTTCGAGGCCTTTGGTCACCTCGGCAAAGTCGTAGTCGCTCACTCCGATGGAGATGGGCACCCGCGCGAATTTTTCGCCCTGCTGCACGTAAGCGAAGCGGTCGCCCTGATCGGTGAAGACGGCGGCGAGCGGCACGGCGATGACGTTGTCCGCGGATTGCAGCGGGATGGTGAGATTCGCGGTCATGCCGGGGCGCAGGCCGCTCTTCTCGTCGTTCTTCACGATGATCCGCGTGGCGAAGCCCTTGATGCCATTGCGGATGGTGGCCTGCGGCGCGATGCGGTCGAGCCGCCCGAAGAGCTTCAGCCCCGCGACCGCCTCGACCTCGATCTGCACGCGCTGATTCACCTGCATCCGGGTCACGTCGGCTTGATTGATATGCGCGTTGATGATGAGTTCGCTGAGGTCGGCGATGGTCAGCACTTCGGTGCCGCTATTCACGCCGCTCGCGCCCGAGACGGCCTGGCCGACGGAGACCGGGCGCGTCAGGATCGTGCAGTCGAAAGGCGCGACGATCTTGGTCTTGGCGAGCTTGTCCTCGACGATCTGCAGCGTTTTCTTCGAGCGCTCGAGGGTGTTGTTGGCGATGGCCTGGGCGTTGCGCGCGGTCTCGAGTTCGTTCGCCACATTGTCAAAGACCTCCTGCGAAACGAGCTTGTTGGCGAAGAGATCCTGGGTGCGGTGAAATTCGAGTTCCTTTTTCTCCATACCCAGCCGCGCGCTCACCACCTGGAGCTGCGAGCCATCGATCTCGATCTGGCGCTGCGACTTCTCCGTCTGCAGATCGCGATCGTCGAGCGTGAAGAGGATTTCCCCCGCCTTCACCTTGTCGCCGATATCCACGGGCAGTTTGTCGATGCGCCCGCTCACCTCGGGACGCACGGAGACCTGCTCGGCCGGCGTGATTTCCCCGGCCGCGCTGATGGCAAAGCTAATGTTCCGCGCCGCGACCAGCGCCGTCGTCGGTCGGGAGGATTTCGCGACGCCCTCGGTCTTCGCGGCCTCCTTCCAGAAGAGGATCCCCGGCCATTTCTGTGCTGCGAAGTAGAGGCCGGCGACGGCGGCGAGCAGGAGGAGCCAGACAGGGATGCGCTTCATGAAGTGGGGGAGCAGAGTAGTGGCGGGGAGGCGCGGGCGCAACGTAGAGCGAGCGTGCATTCCCGGCCGCTCGCTATCTGGCGCGCGCAGCAGCGAGCGGCCTGGAAGGCACGCTCGCTCTCCCATCACCGGCGGAAGCTCTTCGTGAAGTCGTCGGTCTGCACCTGCACGACTTTCTTTTCCTTCTTCGACCCTGCGATCAGTTCGTTGAGCTTCGCCTCCCATGCCTTGCCATCCATCGGCAGCTCCACGCTCTGGCCGAGCAGCGAGGAGTAGAGCAGCACGTTGGCGAGTTCCACCGAGCCCATGCCTTCGTAGCCCGGCGCGATGAGCGGCGTGCCGTCGAGGATCGCATCCACGAAGTTCTGCATCAGCGTGGCGTGCGCGTTCGAGGCGTTGTCGAATGGCACATCGACATTCCACACATCGGGCTTGGCAAAACCGCTCTTCACCGTCCGGCTGAATTCGATCATATCCGCGTCATTGCGGGTGAAAGTGAGCTGATTGTTTTCCAGCACGACCTTGCCGCGCGTGCCGCACAGTTCGAGACGGTTGCTGCCCGGCGCTTCTCCAGTCGAGGAGATGAAGACGCCCGTCGCCCCATTCGCCCACTCCATGTAGCAGGTCACATTGTCCTCCACTTCGATGTCGTGGAATTGCCCGAGATGACAGAACCCGCGCACCCGCGCCGGCATTCCACAGAGCCACTGGAGCATGTCGAGCTGGTGCAGACATTGATTCAGCAGCACGCCGCCACCTTCGCCCTTCCACGTCGCCCGCCACCCGCCGCTCGCATAGTAGGCCTCGGTGCGGAACCAGTCGGTGATGATCCAATTGATCCGCACGAGCTTGCCCAACTCACTCTCGATGAGCTTCTGTATCTTCAGGTAGCGCGGCTCCACGCGCATCTGAAACATGCCTGCGAAGACCTGCTTCGGACGCTCCTTCGCCACCGCGAAGAGCCGCTCGGCGTCGGCCTTGTGCGCCGAGATCGGCTTCTCGATCATTGTGTGCAGGCCATTCTCCAGCGCGTCGATGCCGAGGGTGGTGTGGAGAAAGTGCGGCGTCGCCACGACGATCGCGTCGATCTTTCCCGAGCGGATCATCTCCTCGCATTTGTCGAAGGTCGCGATACCCTTCGCTTTGAAGGGATCGAGATTTGGTGCGAAGGCATCGCTGACCGCCGCGAGTTCGCAGCGCGAGATTTTACCGTCCAGGAGATAGCCGGTGTGGAATTTTCCGATGTTGCCGAGACCGACGATGCCGAGACGAACGTTGTTCATAAATGTGGGGCGCGCAGATTCGCTGGCGATGAAAAGGCCGGGCAAGCTCTTTCTCACTCATGCGGCGGTGCATTCAAACTGCCCGCGGCGGATCGGGCGCGGCGCCGCACTCCATACTAGCTCTACGCCTCGCTCTCGCCGCCCTGCTGTCCGTTCTCCTCGAGCTGGCGGAGCACATCGCTGCGATCTTCCACTTCATCCCAGACCTCGCGGCTCACATACACCGGCGCTCCATGCGCGACGGCGAGGGCGATGCAATCGCTCGGTCGGCCATCGATCTCGATGATCTTGCGTTCGTGCAGTTCGTTCTCCGCGCTGATGATCAGGCGGGCGAAGTAGGTCTCGGTCTTTAGGTCATTGATGATCACCCGCTCGACCTTTGCCCCGAGGGCGGCGAGGAGGTGGCCGATGAGGTCGTGCGTCAGCGGCCGCTCCTTCGGCGTGCGATTCATAAACATCGTGATCGCCGCGCCCACGCTGTCATCCACGTAGATGACGAAGACTTTCTCTTCGTTGCCCACAAAGACGGCGCGCCCCGCATTGAATGGAAGAACGGTGCGGATTTCTACCGGGACGACGGTTTTGCTCATTGCCGGAGAATGTCGGCAGGGAAGGGAAAAAGGGAAATGATGAATTTTGATTGGTTAATCATGGATGACGCCAGCGGGCTCAATCGTGCGCATTGAGGATTCAAAATTCAAAATTCATCATTTCCATTTCCGCGTCCCTCCCCTATCGCACGCGCCATGCAGCAAAACTGGGATATTCCCGCCGCCATCTCTCTCTACAATATCGACCGTTGGGGGCTGGGATATTTCACGATCAATGAGCGCGGGAATGTCGCGGTGAGCCCCACTTGCGAAGGCAACCGAGCGATCGACATCATGGAGCTGATCGCCGAGGCGCGCGGCGCGGAGTATGGGCTCGGCTTTCCGATGGTGCTGCGCTTTCAGGATCTGCTGCACCACCGCGTCGTGCGGATCAACAAAGCCTTCGCCGAGGCCATCGCAGAGGCCGGCTACAAGAGCGTCTATCGCGGCGTCTTTCCGATCAAAGTGAATCAACTTCGCGAAGTCGTGGAGGAGATCATGGCCGCGGGCGAGCCGTACAATTTCGGCATCGAAGCGGGCAGCAAGCCGGAGCTGCTCGCCGCGCTCGCCATCCACAAGGATCCCGAGTCGCTCATCGTCTGCAACGGCTACAAGGATTCGCTCTTCATCCAGAACGCGCTCCTCGGGAGCAAGCTCGGCAAGACGGTCATCATGGTCGTCGAGAAGCTCGAGGAGCTCGCGGAAATCCTGCGCGTCTCGCGCGAAGTCGGCGTCGAGCCGATGATCGGCATCCGCGTACGGCTCTCGGCAAAAGGCGCCGGCAAGTGGGCGCTGAGCGGCGGCGAGAATGCGAAATTCGGCCTGAGCACCGCGGACCTCGTCGCCGCTAGCGAGATGCTGAAACGCGAGGGGCTCGCGCACACCCTGAAGCTCGTGCATTTCCACGTCGGCTCGCAGGTGCCCGACATCGGGACGATCAAACGCGCCGTGCGGGAGGCCGCGCGCTTTTACGCGAAGCTCGTAAAGATGGGCCACGAACTCGGCTACCTCGACGTCGGCGGCGGACTCGGCGTGGACTACGACGGTTCGCGCACCGCCTTCGACAGCTCGGTGAACTACTCCCTCAACGAATACGCCCGCGACATCATCTACAATGTGATGGACGTGTGCGACGCCGAGCAGGTCGCGCATCCGGCGATCGTGAGCGAGAGCGGGCGGGCCATCGTCGCGCATCACTCGGTGCTCGTCGTCGAAGCCTTCGGCTCGATCGAAAAGGACGGCACGCGCATCGCCGTCGAGCCGCGGGAGAGCGACCCGAAGCTGCTCGCGGACATCCTCGAGATCCTGAGCGGCCTCGCACCGCAGAATCGCATGGAGTCCCTGCACGACGCGCAGCAGATCAAGGAGCAGGCGCAATCGATGTTCGACCTCGGGCTGCTCGAACTCGAGAGCAAGGCAAAGATCGAGACCGTCTATTGGCAGATCGCGCACAAGGTCGTGAAATTCTGCGACGGCATGAAGTACGTCCCCGAGGAAGTGAAACAGCTCGAAGTCGCGCTCTCCGACCAATACGTCTGCAACTTCTCCGTCTTCCAGTCGCTGCTCGATCACTGGGCGCTCGGCCAGCTCTTCCCAGTGATGCCGATCCATCGCCTGAACGAACATCCCGAGCGCCAGGGCACACTGGTCGATATCACCTGCGACAGCGACGGCAAGGTCGCCAAATTCATCGACCTGCAGGACGTAAAAGACACCCTCCCGCTGCACAAGCTCCGCGCCGGCGAGCCCTACCTCATCGGCATCTTCCTCATCGGCGCGTATCAGGACATCATGGGCGACCTGCACAATCTCTTTGGCCGCGTGAATGAGGCGCACGTCTTCCTCGATGATGACGAAAAGTCCGGCTGGTACATCGAGGAGACGCTCGACGGCAGCACCATCGCCGACGTGCTCAGCATGACGCAGTGGAAGAACAACGATCTGGCCGGGAAGATGAAGGAGCAGGTCGATGCCGCCATCAAGAGCGACCGCCTCCGCCCGAATGAAGCGATCCGCCTCCTCAACAGCTACGAGCGGGCACTGAAGGGCTACACGTATCTCCAGTTCGGAAACGGGAAATAAAATCGGGCTCGCCGCGCGACTCGGCGTCTCCCTGCACGGCGCTCCGCCTCCCAGCGCCCGTGTGATTTTTTTCCCGCGCTAGCTCCGCCCCAGCGCCACCCGCAGCGACTCCGCCCAGGCTGCGAAATCATTCATCTCCCCCTGCGTCGGCGGATCGCTGAAGCTCCCCGTCCACGGCCCGATCCCCGAGGGATTCAGCGCCGTCCCCGAGATCGCATCATCGAGCTGCGAAGTCGTCACCTCCCCCGGCGGCCCTTGCGACCCCGGCTCCCCCGTATCCCCGCGCGGAATATCGAAGGTAAAGTGTACATCCGTCCCATCAAAGGACACCGTCACATTCGCCGGCGTCCCCGGATCGCCCGTATTCACCCCATCCACCACCGCCTGCGCAAAAGGCGGCCCCTGCGGACCCTCCGGCCCCGGCGGCCCACCGGACGGCCCCTCGGGTCCTTGCGGGCCC
>JBGSYE010000686.1:0-8930 GCA_041751075.1 Chthoniobacteraceae bacterium | reverse complement strand
GCCCAGGTGACCCCGCAGCGGCATTCGACCACCAGCACCACCCGGCGCGCTGCCAGATCCATCTGCACGCCGGCGCCGCGCCACGGCTCGCTCAAGCCCAGCGCACGGGAAAAGAATTCGATGTCTTGCATCGCGCAAGCCTCGCAAAAATCCCATTCTCCAGACACGCTTTTTCACGAAGTGCCAAAAACTTGGTATGCAGGTACGATCCGATGGCAGTCGCGTTCATGTTCTGAACGAAATCGGCGGTCTCGATTCCGCCTGCATTCCCGAGAAGCTGCGCGCGGGAATAACCCATCGCACCAGGCATGTCGCTGATGCCTCCGATCCACGCGGACGTCTTGAAGGATAGGTCGAGGAGCTGCGGAGTGCCGTCGATCACTGCGCGCACCCAGACCCGCGCTACCTTCAGGCGATTCTGTCGCATCCACGTATTCCGTTGCGTCCGAGCCTCCGCTCGTGGCAGTTCGCTGACCAGGGGCCATCCGCCAGATTCGATGGCGTACTGGCGCAGGAACGACATATCGGTCTCCGGAAAACCCAGCCACCGGTGGAAATCTGCTCCCGAGATTCCAACGCTCCCATATTGATAAGTAATCGCCGGTAAAATCCCAGGATTGTGCAGAGCGGCCTCGCGCAAGAGAGAGACCAGCAGCGCGCACTGATCGAAATCGTTCCCTGATTTTTCGAGCAGAGTGAGAGCAGCACCCTTCTTACAGCCGTAGTAATGCTCGTATGTGATCTGGTTCCGCACAAAGGTGTAGATGCGCAGCGGATCGTAGAGAAGACCGCGAGCCAGTTCCTTGATTTCATCGGTGGCGTAGTCTGCATCCACGTTTCCATTCCACAGCGCAGCCGCGGGCGGCTCTGCAGGAGGCGGCGGCGGGAGGGGCCAGCCGAGCAATGCCCCGCCATACCATTGCCAACCAGGGCCGGGATCCTCCGGCTCTTGGGAGAAGGAAGGCAGGCTAAGGAGCCCAAGGCTGCCTGCCGCGAAGCCGGACCGCAACCATCGGGAGATCGAGGGAATCATGGTTCCGCGGTGAGGAAATTCCGACCTTTGTGAATCTCTGCCGCATCGCCTGTGCCTTGGGTGTGCGGCTCTCGGAAGTGATGCGGGAGACGGAGAACGCGACGGGGTCTGGACGGAAAAAGCCGATAACGGCAGCGTCGGAGGCGCGGTAAAAGGGAGATGCAAACCCTGGTGGTGGGTCACTTTTGCCGAAAGTGACATGCCGGTACCCAGTGCTACCGCGGCAGTTTGGGCGAAACTGCCCCACCCACTCGGCGTGGGCGCGAATCGGTGGGTATGCACGATGTCGGGTGTGCAACGGTGGGAGGCGAACCTCCGACAGATTCGGGATAGGCACACAAGTGACTGTGTGGAAATCATTTAGAGATCTCCGTCGCCGTGCGAAAGAAGCGTCGCAGGTTTGTTTTGCGGCTTTGTCAGTTTGCAGCGCCGCGTTGCGGGTTTGATTTGCGGCAGGTTTGCTGTGTCGCTTTGCGTCTCTGCTTTGTGGCTTTGCAGGTTTGCTTTGTCGCTCTGCGTGTCTGCTTTGCCGTGGAGTCACTGGACGGAGAGGGCTCGCGCAGGGCTGCAGAACACCGCTCCAAGGCTGCGCCGCGGCTTTGTAGGACTGCATCGGGGTCGGAGTCCAGTTGGCTCCCGGGTTTGCAGGTTGGATTTCTGGCCGGGCGGGTCCGAACCTCGGATGCGTGAGAAGGGGTCACGGAGGCACGGAAGAAATTGTGCGCTGGTAGTGGTGGAGCGTTTCCCAGGCTGCCGGAGGGGGGGGCCGTCGCTTTTTGCTTCGTTCGCGGATATTCGATCCCCCTCCCTGCGGGGATCGGCTCGGGCTGCATCCGGGGGGTGTTATCAGATGCAGTGCGTGTAGCGCGGACGCCCTCGTCCGCACTGGTCTGGCGGACGCCCTTCGTCCGGCAGGCGTCGGCGAGGCGCCCGACCGACCCTCACGGACGAAGGGCGCCCGCGCGCTACGCTGCCCGCCTGCACCACATTTCATCACACCCCATCCGGGGAACGACAGCAAAAAGTTGTGACGAAAAAAACTTTTCGCCACCGCGTAATCCGATACCCACTCCCGGGCGAATGCTTCTGAATTTTCTCAACTTCATCCCGCTCCTCGGTACGCTGCCGATCCTGCCCGGCGCGGGGGACGGGAGCCGGGACGTCTGTCGTCTCGTGCAGCTCTTTGCGTTGCACGAGAGGGCGGCGCGTTTGTTTCGTAGGGAGAGATGGCTGGCCCTCGTTGCGATTCTTTCCAAACGCGAACTGAAATGACCCTGACGCTCAACGACTATCTGCTCGTCTCGGGGATGCTTTTCGCCATCGGCTTCGCGGGCGTGATGCTGCGTCGCAACATCATCATCATCTTCATGTGCCTCGAGCTGATGCTGAACGCCGCGAACCTCTCCCTCGTCGCCTTCAGCCGCTTTAACGTCGGTGCCAACGGTCTGCCGAACTACAACGCGCAAGTCCTCGTCTTCTTTATCATCACCGTCGCCGCCGCGGAGGTCGCGGTCGGCCTCGCAATCATCGTCGCCCTCTACCGTGCCCGGCAGACGACCCACGTCGAGGACATCAACTCGCTGAAATTCTGATGAACATCCAACATCCAACACTCAACATCCAACATCCAATAGCCGCCCCTGCCAGGCTCGGCGCGGACTCGAAACATTGGATGTTGAATGTTAAATGTTGGATGTTGGATGTTTTCCCCCCAGAGGCAGCATGAATAACCACTTCCCCTGGTTCATCCTCGGTGCTCCGCTGGTCAGCGCGTTCATCATTCTGCTCTTCACCCGGCGGGCGCATAAGTTGAGCGCCTCCATCTCGGTCGGCGCCGTTTTCTTCGCCTTCCTCGCGAGCGTCTTCACTTTCGTCGGCCCGGACTCGCACGATACGCTCTCATGGCTCGACCTCGGCCCGGCCTTCCAGGTCTCGATCGGCGTCACGGTCGATGACTTGAGCAAGCTGATGCTGCTCGTCGTCACCGGCGTCGGCCTGCTCGTGCATATCTACTCCACGGTGTACATGAGCGGCGACGACAGCGAGGGACGCTTCTTCGGCTGCCTGTCGCTCTTCATGTTTTCGATGCTCGGCATCGTGCTGGCGGACAATTTCGTGATGATGTTCATCTTTTGGGAACTCGTGGGCGTGAGCAGTTACCTGCTCATCGGGCATTGGTTCACGCGGGACTCCGCGGCAGAGGCGGCGAAGAAGGCCTTCCTCACCAATCGCATCGGCGATTTCGGCTTCATGCTCGGGATTTTGATGCTGTGGTCCGCGGTGGGCTCCGTCGGCTTTGAGGAGCTCAGGGAGAAAGTCCCGATTGCCGCCCTCACACCCACCTTTCTCACTATCGCCACGCTGGCGATCTTTTGCGGTGCTGTCGGCAAGTCCGCTCAAGTGCCTCTCCACGTCTGGTTGCCGGACGCGATGGAGGGCCCCACGCCCGTCTCCGCGCTCATTCATGCTGCGACGATGGTTGCCGCGGGCGTGTACATGCTGGCTCGCGTCGCTTTCCTCGTGGAACTCAGCCCCACGGCCCGGACCGTGATCGCCGTAGTCGGTGTCATGACCTCGCTGCTCGCGGCCCTCATGGCCACGCAGCAGGACGACATCAAGCGCATCCTCGCCTACTCCACCCTCTCGCAGCTCGGTTACATGGTCATGGCCGTGGGCGTCGGCGCGCCGAGCACGGCGATGTTCCACCTCTTCACCCATGCCTTCTTCAAGGCTCTGCTCTTCCTCGGCGCAGGCGCGGTGATCCACGCGCTCCATCACGAGCAGGATATCTGGAAAATGGGCGGCCTGAGTTCGCGGATGAAGTGGACGTTCCGCACCTTTGCCGTCGGCACTCTGGCGCTCACGGGCTGCCCATTCCTGGCGGGCTTCTTCTCCAAGGACGCACTCCTCATCGCCACCTTCCAGAAGAGCCTCCCGATCTTCGCGCTCGCACTGTTCACGGCCTTCCTCACCGCCTTTTACATGACTCGCCTCGTGGTCGTCGCCTTCCTCGGAAAGCCGCGCACCCACGAGGCGGAGCACGGCCATGATGGTCCGGCAGCCATGACCATGCCGCTGGTGATTCTTGCCGTCCTTTCGATAATCGCGGGCTACGGCTTTATCGCCGGTCCTGCTCTGGGACCGGATTTTTCGGAAATGATCGAGGAGATCGAGCATCGGGGCGGCGCCACGCTCGTGATGACCCTCGCGACCCTTGCCTTCCTCGGCGGCACCGCCGGCGGCTGGCTGCTCTACAAAGGCGCGGCGAAAGACCCGATCCTCATCCCTGTCTTCAGGAACAAATTCTACTTCGACGAACTTTACGCCGCCCTTATCGCCGGCACCCATGACGTGCTGGCTGCGGTGAGCGCCTGGTTCGATAAGTGGATCCTCGACGGCGTGATCGTGCGCGGCCTGAGCGGCGCTACGTGGGGCGCGGGATTTGTCCTGCGTTTTCTCCAGTGGGGCAACCTCCAGGGTTACGCATTCCTTTTCGGCGCCGGTGTCGTGGGGTTCATTTACCTGCTGGTCTTCAAACAGTAAGCCATCCCTTTTCCGCACCGTGTTGCTTAATCTCCTCATCTTCATCCCGCTCCTCGGTGCGCTGGCCATCCTGATCGGCGCTCCGGCGCGCAGGACGGCCCTCGGCGCCGGCGCGGCGACTTTCCTGCTCTCGGTCTTTGCGTTGCTGTCTTACGACAAGGTCGCGGGCGGATTCCAATTCAAGTCCGCCTCCCCGATCGCGCCGGAGTGGGGGCTGAATTTCTTCGTCGGCGCGGATGGCTTGAGCCTCGTGATGCTCTTCCTCACGGGCATCGTCACGCTGACCGCCGTGTGGGTGACGCCGCGGATCGAGAAGCGGGAGAATCTTTTCTACGCCTGCATCCTCTTCATCGCGGCGGGCGCGGCGGGCGCGTTTGCGTCGCTCGATCTTTTCTTCCTGTATGCCTTTCACGAACTGGCGCTCATCCCCACCTTCCTCCTGCTCGGCTTGTGGGGCAGTGGTGAGCGGCAGACGGCGGCGTGGAAGATCACGATCTACCTGGGGCTCGGCTCCTTCATCCTGCTCATCGGGCTCATCGATCTCTACTTCTCGATCCCGGAGGCCCTTCGCACATTCGATCTCACGAAGCTCCAGCAACTCGGCGCGGACAAGGTCATCCCGGCGGCGGCGCAGTCGCGGCCGTATCTCTTCCTGCTCATCGGCTTCGGCATCCTCATCTCGCTCTTCCCATTCCACTCCTGGGCGCCGCAAGCTTACGCCAGCGCGCCGACTCCCGCGGCGATGCTGCACGCCGGAGTGCTGAAAAAGTTCGGGCTCTACGGCCTCATCCGTGTCGCTCTGCCGCTGCTGCCTGAAGGCGCGAAGGAATGGGCGTGGCTGCTCCTGATTCTCCTCGTCGGGAATATCCTCTACGTCGGCTTCGTGACCATCGGGCAGAAACGGCTCGATCTCATGCTCGGCTACTCGAGCGTGATGCACATGGGCTACATCTTCCTCGGCGTCGGCGCGATGAATCTCGTCGGCGTGAGCGGCGCATCGCTGCTCATGCTCGCCCACGGCCTCTCGATCGCCGCGCTCTTTGCGATGGCCGGGGTGCTTCGGGAAAAGCGTCCGACGCTGATGCTCGATTCCTTTGGCGGTGTCGGGAAGTCGATGCCATGGCTCGCGGCGGCTTTCGGCTGCGCAACGTTCGCGTCGATCGGCCTGCCGGGCTTCGCGAATTTCGCGAGCGAAGTGCTCGTCTTCTTCGGCGCCTTCAAGACCGGCGCGGGCGAAGCGCAGACCTGGCATTTTCAACTCGCCACGATCTGCGCTCTCTGGGGCGTCGTCATCTCCGCCGTCTATATGCTGCGGGCCTATCGCGCCATCTTCATGGGTGAACCGGCGAAGGACACCGCTGGCTGGGCCGACGTGGTGAAGCCCGCGCGCTGGCCCGTGGTCATGCTGCTCGCCGTGCTCCTCATCGCTGGCTTCGCGCCGAATATTTTCCTGAGCTATCTCCAGCCCAGCATCCAGGCGCTGCTCGTGAAGTAATGAACATCCAACATCCAACATCCAACATCCAACATCCAATGACTCGGCAGCGCGTTCGACGCTGCCTATTGGATGTTGGATGTTGTATGTTGGATGTTGGATGTTTTTCCCCGCAGTCGCGGCTCTCCACCTTCCGATGATTCCCGCGATCTCCCTCGAAATCACCGTCCTCGTCCTCGGCATTCTGATGCTGCTGGCCGAGTCCTTCTCCAAGAGCGACGACAAGCGCGGCCTCGCCCACACCGCCATCGCTATCCTCACCGCGCTGGTCGGGTTTTCATTCTTCGCAGACGCAAACGTCGGCAACCTCGCCCCCTTCTACGTCGCGGACTCGACCGCGCTCTTCTTCAAACGCATCGCGCTCATCACCACCATCGTCGTGCTGGTGATGTCGCTGGAATACAAAGACGTCGTCGCGCGGCTCGTGCCCGGCGAACGCTTCGGATCGGGCCTCGGCGAATTCTACAGCTTGCCGCTCTTCACTTGCGCCGGGCTCATGTTCATGGCGTCGGCGATCGATTTTATCCTCATCTTCGTCTCGCTCGAACTGGTCACGATCAGCTTCTATGTCCTCGTCGCTTACATGCGGAAAAATCCCGCGTCGCTCGAGGCCGGGGTGAAATACCTCATCCTCGGCGCGCTGAGCACCGGCTTCCTCGTCTATGGCATCACCTGGATCTTCGGCCTGACTGGGGAGACGAATCTCGAGGCCATCGCCCATGTCCTCACGACAAAGCAGATCGCCCCCGTGCCGCTCCTCTTTGCGGCCATGCTCCTGCTCATCGCGCTCGGCTTCAAAGTTGCCGCCGCACCGTTCCAGTTCTGGGTGCCGGATGTCTATCAAGGCGCGCCCACCCCGATCACCGCCTTCCTCTCCGTGGGCTCGAAAGCCGCGGGCTTCATCGTGCTCCTCCGGGTGCAGGAGCCGTTCGTCAATGTCGCTGGCGTCGGAGGGAAAATCCTCGCCGTCGTCGCGGTGCTGGCGGGTCTGAGTCTGATCTATGGCAACCTCGCCGCGATCCCGCAGGACAATCTCAAACGCCTCCTCGCCTACTCGAGCATCGGGCACGCGGGATACCTCCTCATCGCGGTCGCCAGCCTGAATGAAAACGTCTCGACCTTCGGCTCCGCGCAGGTCGCCGTGGCCTTCTACCTCGCCGGCTATCTCTTCATGACGCTGCTGAGCTTCCTCGTCATGATCGTCGTTGCAAACCACTCGCGCGGCGACGACATCGTCCACTTCAACGGCCTCGCCAAACGCAGCCCCTTCCTCGCCTTCGGCATGCTCGCCGCGATGCTCTCACTGGCCGGGATCCCGTTCACCGTCGGCTTCTACGGCAAATTGCTCGTCTTCGCCGCCGGCATCCGGGAGCACCAGTTCGCCCTCGTCGGCATCGGCATCCTCACCGTCGCCGCCGGCTTCTACTTTTACCTGCGCGTCGTCGCCGCGATGTACTGGCAGGAGCCGAATGACGACCGCGCGATCACGTTCGCGCCTCTCACGCGGATCACTATCGGCGCGCTGGTCGCGGCGATCTTTTTCTTCGGCGTCTTCCCGCTACCCATCTTAAACATGCTGCGAGCGCAGCCGGTGGCGGCGCACACCGCAGCGCACTGAGGCCGGGCGGATGAGGATCGCCATCGTCGGCGCTGGCCCGGCGGGATTGCGCGCGGCGGAGATCGCGGCGTCGATCGGCGCGGAGGTCACGGTCTTTGAAGCAAAGGCTTCCGTGGGGCGGAAGTTCCTGGTCGCGGGTCGCGGCGGGCTGAATCTCTCAAAGCAGGAGCCTCCCGAACTTTTCGCCGCGCGCTATCTCGGACCCGCGCAGCCGCCGGATTTCTGGCCCGCGCGCATTGCGGAATTCGACACCGCTGCCGTGCAGGCATGGGCGGCGGACCTCGGCATCGAGACCTTTGTCGCGTCCACCGGCCGCGTCTATCCGCGCAACCTCAAGGCCGCGCCGCTGCTCCTGCGCTGGGTGCGCCGCCTGCGCCAGCTCGGGGTGCGCTTCGCGGTGCATCATCGCTGGGCCGGCCTCGATCCGGGCCCACCACTGCGGCTCAGCTTTGACACGCCGGACTGCCCGCACACAGTCGAGACCGATGCCGCGATCCTCGCGCTCGGCGGCGCTTCGTGGCCGGAGACGGGCTCAGACGGCGCTTGGACGGAGATCCTCGCTCAACTCGGAGTCGGCATCGCCCCGCTGCAACCAGCGAACTGCGGATGGGAGTATCCATGGCCACCCAGCGTGCTCGCGGCGGCGGAAGGTCAGCCGCTGAAGAGCATCGCCGCCCGCGTCGGGAGCGTCGAAGTGCGCGGCGAGCTGCTCATCACGCGCTACGGACTCGAAGGCGGTGCTATCTATCAGCTCGGCCCCGCCTTGCGTGCAGCCGCGCAGCCGGGACTCGTCATCGACCTCAAGCCCGCGCATTCGCTCGAGCAGCTCATCGCCAAGATGGGGCCGGTGCAGCGCAATCTCCTCGCCGAGGCGCGCGAACGCTGGCGCCTGAGCGACGCCGCCTTTGCGCTGCTGGAAATGGGTGAACCATTTCCCGATGTGGCCTCCATCGCCGCTGTAGCGAAAGCCTGCACGCTCCGCCTCACCGGCCCGCGCCCGATCGCGGAGGCCATCTCTTCCGCGGGCGGCGTGCAGTGGGACGACCTCGACCACCGGCTGATGTTGCGGCGCATCCCGGGCGTCTTTGTCTCGGGCGAAATGATCGACTGGGAAGCGCCGACGGGCGGTTATCTCATCCACGGATGTCTCGCGACCGGCGCGCACGCGGCGATGGGCGCCGTAGAGCGAGTGTGGCTGTAAGCCCACTCGCTATTCCTGTCATCCTGAGCGGAGCGGAGCG
>JBGSYE010000685.1:0-8305 GCA_041751075.1 Chthoniobacteraceae bacterium | reverse complement strand
CCGCGGCCAGCGTGCGCCGGATTCGGATCGATCGCCCCGACGACGACGCGGGCAAACCCGGCGCGGACGAGCGCCTCGACACAAGGCGGCGTGCGACCGTGAGTCGAGCACGGCTCGAGCGTCACGTAGAGCGTCGCTCCGCGCGCCAACTCCGCTTTTTTCAGCGCCCGCAACGCCTCCATCTCCGCATGCGGCAGCCCCGCCCGACGATGGTAGCCACGAGCGACGATCCGCTTTCCCCGGACGACCACGGCGCCCACCGCGGGATTCGGGCTGGTGTGCCCGGCGCCGCGCCGGGCCTCGTCGAGGGCGGCGCGCATGAAGGTTTCGTCAGTCATTCTGACAGTACCAAGAGCCAGGAACCAAATTCCAAGTAAGTTCCAAGGCTCAGGAATCAAAATTTCAAGGCGTCGCCGTCGCTGCCAGCGTTGCTCGCGACTTTCGACCTTGCACCTTGGAGCTTCCTTGGAATTTGGTTCCTGGAGCTTGGTCCTTCCCCACCCGATGTCCCTCAGTCTCCGCGAAAAGGAAAACTTCTACCGCAGCCTCAGCCAGCTCCTGCGCACGGGCAGCACCTTCCCTCAGGCGTTGGAGAGCCTCTCGCGTTCGATGCGCGGTGGGCGGCGCAGTTTTGCAAAGGCCCTGCGAAAGAGGGCGGAAGGGCGCAGCGTCTCGGAAACTTTTGCCACACAACGTTCCACGGTGAGTGAGATGGAACTGGGCACGCTGGCTGCCGTCGAACGCGCAGGCAAACTCGACCACGGCTGCGCACAGCTCGCGGAGCATTTCCGGTCCCTGGCTGTGGCGCGCGAAGCGATCTTGCGCAAGTCGGCCTATCCGATCTTCGTTTTGCACTTCGCCGTCCTGGTCTTCGCCCTTCCCAAGGCGCTTTCCGGCGGCGGATTCGAGGGCTACGCGCGTCAGACGCTGGGGATCTTTGCCATCTGCTACGGTGCGGGCCTAGTCGTCTTCCTCATGCTCCCGATGCTGCGGGATCTGGGTGCGACGAGCGCGGCGATCGACGGCTTGCTCCGCGCTCTTCCGCTCAGTGGGAAAGTGCGCCGCGCCTTCGCCGTAGCGCGTTTTTGCGGCACCTATCAGATGCAGCTCGACGCCGGGGTGAATGTGATGGATGCGCTGGAAGCCGCGGGCCGGGCGAGCCGCAGCGGATTGATCCACTCCGCGGTGCATCGCGCGGTGCCCGGAGTGCGGAGCGGCGCGCCAGCCGGGCCGATGCTCGCAGGGAGCGGCGCCTTTCCCGAAGAGGTGGGCCACTCCATCTGCACGGGCGAAGAGACGGGCTCCCTCGATGCGGAACTCCAGCGACTCGCTGGGGAGTATCAAAAGGAGGGACTCACCCGGCTCGACACGCTGGCAGAATGGCTGCCGCGGATGCTCATGCTCGGGATCTTCGCCTATGTCGGCTACGGGATCGTCCGATTTTACATGGGATATCTGAAGCAAGTGCAGGACATCGTGGATCAAATCCCGTGAGCCATTTCGGCTCCGTTCTAACCTGCCATTCAGGTCGCCAGTGTGCCTTTATAGCACTTTTCAAAGTCTGCTCCGAGGCGCGGTATTGAGTCGTAAGTAGTTCCATTCATTAATCTTAAAATTATCCAGACGTCCTTTCGCTCGGTCCGGCATTCGGGAAGCTACCAGATGGGTGTGTTTCCAAAACACGCACCTCAAAACCTAAACCCTCAAAATTATGAGCCTCATCCGATATCAAGTCCCTGAACTGAGCAACTACAGCCCGACGGACCGCCTCGCCACCTTGCGCGACGAGTTCAATCGCCTCTTCGACTGGACCGCCCCGAGTCGTGACAGCGGCTTCTTCAGCGGCTGGACGCCTGCGCTCGACGTGTATGACGACAAGGATCACCTCGTCGTGAAGGTCGAATTGCCCGGCATGAAGAAAGACGACATCGAAATCTCGATGCACGACGGCACCCTCACAGTGTCCGGCGAACGCAAGACGGAGCACGAGGAAAAGGAAGGCCAGAGCTTCCGCAGTGAGCGCTACTTTGGGAAATTCCAGCGCAGCCTTACGCTCCCGACGGCCGTCGATGCGGGCAAAATCAAAGCCTCCTACAAGGACGGAGTGCTGACCGTCGATCTCCCCAAGGCCGAGGAAGCGAAGCCGAAGCACATCGAAGTCAGCGTCTCCTAAATCCGCACAAAAAACCGAACCCCCCCGGCGGGCGGCTTCCCCCGCTCGCCGGACCACCACTTCAAAAAAAAACACCATGACTGCAAACCTCACCAAGACTGAACCGCAAAAGCCCGCCAACGGCTCCCAAAATGTCACCTTCACCACGCCTCTGGCGAATATCCGCGAAACCAAGGACGGCTACGTCCTCGAGGCGGAAATGCCCGGCGTCACCAAGGACGGCCTCGAAGTAACCGTGGAGAATGGCGAACTCGCCATCGTCGGTCGCCGCGCCGCCGTCACCGAACCCGGCCGCAGCATCTATCGCGAGTCGCGCGGGTTCGACTATCGCCGGGTCTTCGAACTCGATCCCTCAATCAACAGCGGGAAGATCACCGCGAAAATCGAGCAAGGCGTGCTCACGCTGAACCTGCCGAAAGCCGAGTCCGTCAAGCCGCGCAAAATCGCGGTGAGCTGACCCGCTCCCCATCGTCTGGAACGAGCCCCACGGATCGCGAGGTCCGTGGGGCTTTCGTTTGGGTGCGGCTGTCGGAGCTCCCGCAACTCTCACCCGACGGCTTCGAGCAGCCCCCGCAGCTTTTCCACGCCGGAGATCCTCGCGAGCACTTCGCGCAGTCGTGGCAGAGCGGTCGGGATGTGCGCGAGGAATTCGCTGCGCCCATCCACATGCCCGAGCTTCCCGTAAGCACCGAGCGCCTGCATCAGCCGTTGCATCGCGCAGAGATCGTATAGCGCGCGGAAGTGCGGGTTGTCCGCCTTGCCGGGACCGTGCAGGCCGCTGAGATAGTGCGCGAGCAGCTCCTCGCGCTCAGCCGGCGAGAGCGTGACGTAGGGATCGAGCAGGAGCGACGCGAGGTCGTATTGCGCGAGGCCGGGCCGCAAGCCCTGGAAGTCGATGAGACACACCTCGCCATCGCGCACGATGATGTTTTGGCTCTGAAAATCGCGATGCACGAGACAGCGCGGCTCGGCGGCGAGTTGATCGGCGATCTCCCGGAGCCGCCCGCGGTCGCCCTCCGCCTCGAGCCGCTCCGGCGTGATCCCAAAGTGCCGCCCGAGGCAGTGCTCGAAGAAGTAATCCTGTTCCCACCGATACAGCGCCGCATCGAAGACGGGTTGATGCTTCACATGCTCCGCCCCGGTCGCGAGATGGGCCAGCGTGTGCAGGATGAGCGCCTGATCCAGCGTCCGCTGATACAGCGCGCGCCGATGCCGCCACGGCGCGTCGCGCTGGCTCCAGAGATCCGCGTCCCCCGCGTCTTCCATGATGATGAGCCCTTCACTCTCGTCGTGGAAATGCACCTCCGGCACGCGTACCCCGACGCTGGTGAGGAAGTGCCCGATGGCGACATACTGCTTGTTCTCCGGCCGATCTTCGCCGTAACGCACGAGAATCAGCGACTGCCCGCCGACATGCATCCGCCAGAACTTCCGGCCCGAGCCACCCTTCTCGATCGGGGCGACAGAAATGGGCAGGTGCGGGGCGTGATGCATGGCGGGAGTGTTGGTGAAGGCGAGGAACGGCGCAACGGGAAGTGCTCGGTAGTCGGGACCCGCACGACGCTGCGCGAGCAAAACGCTGTCATTCTGGAGTGGAGCGGAACGAGAAACCTCTTGCTACTGTGGGCAGCGGTGGTGCGGAGCGCTCGCGATCCGTGCAGCACCGCACCACCGCTGCGCGCGGATGCAAGGACAACGCCCGATGAGGAGGTTGCAATCCGAGCCGGCCTGCCTACTCTCCCGCCACTCATGCGTCACCAGTTGACCAGCCGACTTACTTCGCTCCGCGATCCCGCCGCGCGCAATTTCCTGTGCCCGGCTCGCGGAGCCCTTCTCGCGTAATCGTCGGCTGGTGCTGCATCCGGGCGGAGCGGTGGCTGGCTCAGTGAAATCTTTCCGCCGCCCGGCAACCTCTTTTCAGACCCATGATCTCTTCCGTCAGCAAGTACCGTCCGTTTCCACCCATCCCGATCACCGATCGGCAATGGCCCTCCCGCACCCTCACCAAGGCTCCGATCTGGTGCAGCGTCGATCTCCGCGACGGCAATCAGGCGCTGGCCGTGCCGATGAATGTCTCGCAGAAACTTGAGCTCTTCGACGCGCTGGTGAAGTGCGGGTTCAAGGAAATTGAAATCGGTTTCCCATCCGCTTCGCCCACGGAGTTTCGCTTCAATCGCAGTCTCATCGACGACGGCTACATCCCCGACGACGTCACCATCCAGTGCCTCGTGCAGGCCCGCGAGGACTTGATCGAGCGCACTGTGGAATCGCTCATCGGAGCCAGGCGCGTCATCATTCACCTCTACAACTCCACGTCGCCCGCGCAGCGACGAGTCGTCTTCGGAAAGACGAAGGACGACATCGTGAAGATCGCGGTGCAGGGCGCGCAGTGGATCAAGGATCGTCTGCCGCGCCTGGCTGGCACCGACGTGCGATTGCAGTATTCGCCCGAGAGTTTCTCCGCGACCGAAGTCGAGTTTGCGAAGGAGATCTCGGAGGCCGTGATGGACGTGTGGCAGCCCACGCCCGAGCGCCGGATGATCCTGAATCTTCCGGATACCGTGGAAGTCGCGATGCCGAATGTGTACGCCGATCAGATCGAGTGGATAAGCCGCAATTTGAAGAACCGCGAGTCCGTCCTCATCAGCCTGCACACGCACAACGATCGCGGCACCGGGGTCGCCGCGACCGAGATGGGCTTGCTCGCTGGCGCCGAGCGCGTCGAAGGCACGCTCTTCGGCAATGGCGAGCGCACCGGCAATCTCGACATCGTGATCGTCGCGCTGAATTGCCTGATGCACGGCATCCCCACCGGCCTCGATTTCTCCGACATGAATGCGCTCATCGAAGTCTATGAGCGCTGCACCGGCATGACCGTCCCGCCGCGCCAGCCCTACGCCGGCGAACTGGTCTTCACCGCCTTCTCCGGCTCGCACCAGGATGCGATCAAAAAAGGGCTCGCCGAGTGGTCGAAGACTGGCGGCCAGCAGCCGTGGGATGTGCCGTATCTCGCCATCGACCCCGCCGACATCGGCCGCGAGTACCGCGAAGTCATCCGCGTGAACAGCCAGAGCGGCAAGGGCGGCGTCGCGTATCTTCTCGAGAGCGATTTCGGCATCGAACTGCCCAAGGACATGCAGCGCGAATTTGGCCCCATCGCCAACGACACGGTCGATGCGCTGGGTCGCGAAGTCACCGCCTCGGAGTTGAAGGCAATGTTCTGGCGCGAATACATCGACTGCACGAAGCCGTGGGCCCTCATCCACTTCCACGCCGACGGCGTCGATGGCGTCTTCGAGTGCCGCGCCTCGGCGCGCCGCGCCGGCAAAGACGTCGCTCTCACCGGCAACGGCAACGGCCCCATCGCCGCCTTCGTCCACGCGCTCATCGCGGCTGGCGCGCCGAAGTTTGAGGTCGCGAGCTACAAGGAGCACTCGCTCGGCTCCGGCAGCGAAGCGAGCGCCATCGCTTACATCCAGATCAAGCTGCCCAACGGCATCGCGAAGTGGGGCGCCGGCGTGGACACGAACATCGAACTCGCGTCGATCAAAGCCGTGCTCAGCGCCGTGAACCGCGCGGCTCGTTGAGCAGGATTCTTCGCGCTGGTTTCCCGCGCCCCGCCACCCTATCCGTGCCGGCCATGCAACGCCTGCTCCTCGTCGTCCTGCTGCCGTGTCTCCTGTTCCTCACGTCCTGCTCGTCGTCCCGCCTCACGACGGGTCCGTCGCCGGCCTCGGTGAATCTCCGCCAGGTGCTGGTCCCGCCCGGGAAGCATGGCCGGCACAAGGAATTCCGGCTGCACCCGAAATACATCACCATCCACAGCACGGCGAATCCGGGCGGAACGGCGCGGGCGCATGCGAGCGGGATGGCGTCCGGAAGTTTCCGTGGCCGGTCGAAGTGGAATCGCACGGGCTACATGACGTGGCACTTCACCGTCGATGATCGCGAGGCGATCCAGTCGCTGCCACTGACGATCCAGGGCGAGCACGCGGATCACGATGGCCCCGGCAATACTTCGAGCATCGGGATCGAAATCTGCGAATTCCGCAGCCCTCGCCAGCAGGCGGCGGCGATCGATCGCGCGGCGCGGCT
The DNA here is from genome assembly GCA_041751075.1 of Chthoniobacteraceae bacterium. GTDB lineage: Bacteria > Verrucomicrobiota > Verrucomicrobiia > Chthoniobacterales > Chthoniobacteraceae > JANNXQ01. The sequence continues at coordinate 2,037 of JBGSYE010000685.1, read as the reverse complement.
TACCGCTCACGTCATGCACCGCACTGGCGTCCCGCTCTCGCGCGTGGTGCCGCACTACCACTGGCCGCAGCATCACTTCAAACATCACCAGAAGAATTGCCCGCGCATCCTGCTGGACGGCGGCAAACCTGGGCCGCGCTGGGACGCCTTTCTGCGGAAAGTGCGCAGCTACTACTGATCTCGGCGCCCAAGACTCTGCCAGCCCGTGTCCGATACCGTCTCGATCCAACTGGTGCGCCGCGTGGCGGGACGGCGCGCGGCGGAATGTGCGGACGTAGTGGCGGCCGAGGAGCCGCTCGAACTCCGCGTCGAAGGGCGCACGCTGGCGATCATTATGCGCACGCCGGGATCGGATCGCGAACTGGCCGCCGGCTTCCTGCTCTCCGAGGGTGTGATACGGACGGCGAAGGATCTCTTCGACATCACGCCGTGCATCGCGCCAGGCGGCACGGGCACTGGGAATGTGATCGACGTGGCGCTGGCGAATCCGGCGGCGTTCGATCCGAAGAAATTTTCGCGGCACGTCTTCACGTCGTCGAGTTGCGGGATCTGCGGGAAGACCTCGATCGAGTCCGTGATGAAACGCCGGCGGCCTCTGCGCGACAAGCTGCGCGTCCCGGCGACGACGCTCCGCGCACTGCCGCGGCTGCTGGAGCAAGAGCAGACGGCGTTCAAGGCCACAGGCGGTCTGCACGCCTGCGCGCTCTTTTCCCGCCAGGGAAAAATGCTCGCGCTCCGCGAGGACGTGGGCCGGCATAACGCCCTCGACAAGCTCATCGGCCAGGCGCTGCTCGCGCGGGAGACCCCGCTCGCCGGGCAGGTCGTGCTGCTCAGTGGACGCGCGTCCTTCGAGATGATGCAGAAGGCCTACGAGGGCGGGATCGCGGTGGTCGCGGCGATCGGCGCGCCGAGCAGTCTCGCGGTGGATTTCGCGCGGCGGGCCGGGCAGACGCTGGTGGGCTTTCTGCGCGGGCGCTCGATGAATGTGTACGCCGGTGCGGAGCGCGTGGTGGCGTAGAGGGAGTGTGCCTTCCAGGCCACTCGCTGCGGGTGGCGCGCTGAATAGCGAGTGGCCAGGAAGGCACACTCGCTCTACGCGACAATCGTCGGCGCTTCGGAGAGCTTGATCACGCGGCCTTCGGGGTCGCGGAAATTCGTGTAGGGCCCGACGGTCGTGACGACGATGCCGCGCCGGCGCAATTCATTGAGGACACCGTCGCGCTCAGGCAGCGCGAGGTAGAGGTGGAAGTAGCTGACGACCTCGCCGTTCTGGCACTGGCGCAGGCAGAGCGGCACGCCGCCGATTTCCATCTCGCAGTACACGTTTTCCTTTTCACTCACGATGCGGGCGCCGAGGAGATCGATGTAGAAGTCCCGAATGTCGCGCCACCGCTGGGTAAAAATCGCGATCGAATAGCAGGTGGGCTGCGCCGCCGCGGAAGCGCCCGGGCGACCTTCGGTCTTGGGCTCGGTTTCGCGCTCGGGGACGGTGAGATTAGGCATGGACGGGGTTTTAGCACTGGCCATGCCTGTATTCTGAAATTTATGGCTTTGCTTTGCGGGTGCTTCACTGCAGCGGCGCATTCCATTCGCCCGAGGGGGCACACAGTGTATGCCTTTTCGCCAACCGACCTCCCCATGATACGCCGTCTCGCTCTGCTCGCTGTGGCTGGATTTCTCTGCGCCCGAGGCGCGGTCGCCGCAGAGCTGCGCGACACTTTTCACGCCGGAAAATTCGCGCAGATCGACGCCGCGATCACGCTCGCCATCGCCGATGGCCGCTGTCCGGGCGGGGTGCTCTGGCTCGAACGGGATGGCGCGGCTTATCACCGCGCGTATGGACAGAGCGCCGTCGAGCCTGCGCGCGAGGCGATGACGGAGGACACCATCTTCGACGCGGCTTCGCTCACAAAAGTCGTCGCGACCACCACGGCGATCTTGCAACTCGTTGAGCGCGGCCAGCTCTCGCTGGAGGCGCCCGTGAGCGAGACAATCGCGGAATTCCGCGGCGCCGGGAAGGAGGCGATCACGCTCCGG
>JBGSYE010000684.1:0-4528 GCA_041751075.1 Chthoniobacteraceae bacterium | reverse complement strand
GATTCGCGTCCACCTTTCGCACGCCGGGCATCCCATCGTGGGCGACAAAATCTACGGCCCGGATGAGGGCTGCTATCTCGAATTCATCGAGACCGGCTGGACTCCGGCGCTCGCGGCGCGGCTGCTCTTGCCCCGCCACGCGCTGCATTCCGCGGTGCTGCACCTGCTGGATTCCGATCAAGTTTTTCGCTCGCCACTGCCTGCGGACCTCGGCGCGTGGGCGGGGGAGAATTTGCTCGTGAAGCCCGCAGCGCCCACCCTATAAACGCGTTCTATGTCTCGACAGGGCAAATGCCATAACTATGCCGGATGCCTGCTCGCCTACCGCGGCGAGCGAACCGAGGTGCCAGACGGCCAGCCGTTTGTCTGCGCCGAATGCGGCAAGCCGCTCACCCAGGTCAAGGCGTCGCCCGCCAAATTAATCGCCATCGTCGGCACCATCCTGCTCGTCGCCGCGCTGGTGATCGGCGCTTTCGCGATGTGGCCGAAGATCGCGGAGATGATTCAAAAAAAGAAGACCGTCGCCGCCGCGACCGCGACGCCGGGAAGCTCCGAGCCGTCCACGACGCCGGAAACCCCGGACGCGCCGCCCGCGCCGAATCCTGACAAGAAAGGCGACGCCGTCCCACCCCCGCAGGTCGTGATGCCCGCGAAGGTGACATTGAACGTGGACGAAAAAGTGAAGCGCGAAGTGCTCAAACGCATCGACCTCATCCCGGCCCCGATCGTGAGCAAAGTGAACAAGGACAAGCTCTACAATGCCGTCGAGCGCGCGCGGAAAATGGGAATCCTGCTCACGGTCCCGTTTGACAGCGGCAGGACGAATGTCTCGGCGAAAGACACCGCGGCCTTGAAGGAAGCGCTCGAGAAACCGGAGACCATGGATTTTCGCAACGATCCCACGGCGGTGTTCGTGGTGCTCGGCTTTGCCGATCCCAAGGGCGACCCGAAGGCCAACCTGGCTTACTCGCAGAGCCGCGCCGATTCGGTGGTCACGGCGATGAAAAGGGAGTGCGGCGTGCAGAATATCGTCCACGCCGTGGCGATGGGCGGCTCCAGCCTGCTCGACGAAAAGAACCTCGAAAAGAACCGCATCGCCGAAGTCTGGGTCGTGCTGCCGTAGCGGAACGGATGAAGGATGAAGGATGAAGGCGGAAGGATGAAGAAGAGTGTGGCCAAGGAGAAAGCTCCGCGCCTCCTTCCCCTCCCCGCTCACTTCTTTCACTTCTCTTCCTCCATCATCCTTCCCCCTTCCTCCTTCCCGTGACCGCGCATCTCGCACTCGTCGCCGGGCTGCCGCCGAAAGTCTTTCCGCTCGCCGAGGGTGCCCTCATCGCGGGACGCACCGCGGGCACGGACATCGAGCTGGCGAGCGTCGAGATTTCCCGGCAGCACTGCCGCATCCTTTGGGACGGGCAGACGTGTTCGGTGGAGGATTTGCACAGCGCGCACGGTACGCGCGTCAATGGCACGCGCATCGAGGCGCTCACCGCACTCCAGCCCGGCGACCGGATTACCATCGGCCCGGCGACGTTAGTTTTCGGCCACGGCGACGCTCCCGAAGTCCCGCCGGAAATCGACGATGCGCCCGCCGAAGCGTCCGCGTCCATGCTCGTGCTGGGCAAGCCTGCGGATCGCATCGAGGTCGATCGCGAGCTGATCATCGGGCGCGATCCCGAGACCGATGTGCGGCTCGATCATGTGAGCGTCTCGCGCCGTCACGCGAAAGTGCGCCCGCTCGAAGATGGGGGCTGCGTGGTCAGCGATCTCCACAGCACCGCCGGCACGTTCGTGAATGGCCACCGCTTCGACACGCACGAGTTGACGGTCGGCGATCGGCTGCAAATCGGGCCGTTCTGTTTTCAGTTCGACGGCACGTCGCTCAATCGCGTCGCCAATACTTCCGGCGGCTCCATCCGCACCGTCGGCGTCTTCCTCCGCACGCCCACGTTCACGATCCTCGACGATGTCACCGTTCACATTCCGCCATCGCGCTTCGTCGGCATCATCGGGCCGAGCGGCGCGGGCAAGTCATCACTGCTGAAAGTGATCAGCGGCATGGGCGCGCCGGCGGGCGGCATCGTGCTCGTCGATGGCGAAGATCTCTACGCCGCGAATGAGCCGCAATCCTTCGGCTTCGTGCCGCAGGAAGACATCGTCCACGCCGAACTCACCGTCTCGGACGCGCTCCGCTGCAGCGCCCTGCTGCGGCTGCCCGCCGATACACCCGCGCTGGAATTGCAAAAGCTGATCCTGCAAACCATGGACCAGCTCGGCCTGCGCGAGCACGCGGCCAAGCGCGTGAGCCAGCTCTCCGGCGGCCAGCGCAAGCGCGTGAGCGTCGGCGCGGAACTGCTCGCGAAGCCCGGCATCCTCTTCCTCGACGAGCCGAGCAGCGGCCTCGATCCAGCCACGGAATTCAAGCTCATGGAAGTGCTGCGCGATCTCGCCGACACCGGCTGCACCATCGTCTGCACCACGCATGTGATGGAAAACGCCTACCTCATGGATCAGCTCATCATCCTGGTCGGCGGCTGCCTCGCTTTCCAGGGATCAGCCGCGGAAGTGCGCAGTTACTTCGGCGTCAACAAGCTCACCGCGCTTTACGATCAGCTCCTCGACCGCCCGCCGAAGCACTGGCAGGAAGCCTTTCACCAGCGCACCGAGGCCGGCGGCGCGCCCGACGAAACGACGACGAATCGACGCGAATCCACGCCGATGCGGCGACCCTTCGCGCTGCCGATCCTGCTCGCGCGGCAATGGGCGATCCTGCGTGCGGATTGGCGGAACTTTCTCATCCTGCTCGGGCAGCCGCTCATCATCGCCGCGCTCGTCTGCTGGATCGCCGACCGCGAACTCATGGTGAACGACTCCCGCGCACTCGTGCTCTTCTTCGCCTACATCGCGACGCTCTGGTTTGGCACGAACAACGCCGCGCAGCGCATCGTGGAAGAGATCGCCATCTACAAACGCGAGCGCCTCGTCGGCGTCAGCGCGCACGCTTACCTCGCGAGCAAGTTCCTCTTCCTCACCGCCATCACCGCGCTTCAGGCCCTGCTGCTCTACGGCGCGACGCTCCTTTTTGAAGGTGGACGCGATGGCTCCGTGGCGTGGCAGATCGGCGCGCTCATGGGCACCGCCGTGGCCGGCGTGGGCCTCGGCCTCGCCATCTCCGCGCTCTCCCGCACCGTCATGCAGGCGGTGATGATCGTGCCGCTGCTGCTCATCCCGATGATCATTTTCTCCGGCTACACCGTGCCGCCGCGCGAGATGTCGCCCGCCGTCCGCACCGTGAGCCGCCTCACGCCGACCTTCAGCGCGCAGACCGTAATGGACACCAGCTTCCTGTGGAAAAAGGAGATCACCGGCGACGTGATTTCCGATCACAGCCAATCGTACAAAAACCTCGACCCCGATCGCGAAATCGAAACCGGCATGGTCTTCGATCGCAGCCGCCCCGCGTGGCTCGCCCTGCTCACCCACGCGCTGTGGTTCCTCGGCGCCTACCTCATCGCGTGGCTCGCCCTCAAGGCGCGGGAACGGAAGTAACCCCCTTCGATTCCGCGCGGGGGGATGCCGCGACGGGCGAAACTCCGGATCGCGGGGAAAAAGTGTCCGCGCACAGAGCGGCCCCCGCTCCCGCCCGCCCCCCGCCATGCGAAACAGAGTTTCGCTCCCAACTTGCGTGACCAAACAGAAAAACATGACCACCTACATCCCCATGAACACCATGTGGATTCGCTTCCGCTCGTGCAGCGGCCTCAACAGCATCCCCGACCCCACCCTCAGCGACATCGACCTGAAAGTCGCCGACCTCACCCAAATGGACGCCGCCCTCGCCCAGGCCCGCAACGTCCTCCTCACCACGCACGGCGGCATCGAGGACTTCACCTTCGCCACCCAGGAAAACAACGTCGAGAGCATCGACCAATCCATCCGCAACGCCCGCATGAGCGGCGGCATCATCTCCGCCATCAGCCTCCTCGTCGGCGGCATCGGCATCATGAACATCATGCTCGCCAGCATCACCGAGCGCATCCGCGAGATCGGCCTGCGCAAGGCGATCGGCACCACCTACTTCGATATCTTCACGCAGATCCTCGTCGAGAGCACCGTCGTCGCCATGCTCGGCGGCCTGGCCGGACTCGCCGCCTCCAGCGTCCTCGTCCGCATCATCGTCAGCTTCGCCGCCAGCGAAAATGCCCCCGTCATCACCATGACGGCCATGATCTTCGCGTTCAGCTTCAGCGTCGCCATCGGCGTCCTCGCCGGCATCTTCCCCGCCATCAAAGCGGCGAAGCTCAGCCCCATCGAGGCCCTGCGCTACGAGTGAGGCGATCTCTGCGACCGGAAACGGGACACCCGGAACGTCAGAGGGCCTCCTTTTTTGGAGTGCGGCGGGAAGCGTCAGCGCCACGCCGCTTTCGGAAGGTCTGCGGGCGTGCATGCTTGGTAAATCGCGCGTGCTCGCTGCGTCCGAAAGCGGTGTCGCCGCTACGCTCTGCCACCGCACTCCAAAAAAGTGCGC
>JBGSYE010000683.1:0-6194 GCA_041751075.1 Chthoniobacteraceae bacterium | reverse complement strand
GCCGGTGCCGGCTTCCGCCTCCGCGGCGAATGGCGCCACGCTCCCCGCAGGGACTGCGGCCGGGAGCATCGCCCTGCTCGAGGTTTTCCCGACGACCGGGCTGCAGTGGGAGAGCGGCGGGAGCCTGCGCATCTCGCTGCGCGGAATCCGCGGGCGCAGCTACAGGATGTCGATTTCCGATAACCTCGTGGACTGGATGCCCGTCACCCAGGGGACCGTGGATGAGAGCGGAATCCTCGAAGCGATCGATCCCACGGCGGGCGGCGCGGGTCGGCGATTCTACCAGTGGACGCGGCTCGCCCCGTAGCGGACGCGCTACTTTTCCACGCCGTCCACTTCGAGATACGTCGGCGCGCGATCCGCGGGGCCGGTGCGCGTCGGCTCCATCGCTTCGATGCGCATCTGCTTCAGCATCCATGCGCCGTCGATCTTCTGCGGAGAGATGACCTTGAAGCGGCGGGCGATGCGTCCGTCGTGCCCATAAGCTTCGGCCTGCATCAGCGCGCCGGTCTCCTTGTCGATCCAGAGCATCGCCTTGCTGTACTGCGAGGCGTTCTTCGACGGCGGTTCGACGCGGATGATCCAGCACTTCCTCAAAATCATGGTCTGCTCGCCCTCCATGGCAGCCTTCGGCCAGTAGAGGAATTTCATCGCGAGATCTTCGTAGCTGATGTCGCTCCCGCGCACCTTGTCGTCGAAGCGCGCCGAGGAAACGCGCTTCGTCGCGCCGGCGGTTATTTCTTCGAGCCGCGAGTCGCTTTCCAGCAGCCGGAGCTGGATCGTCTGCTTTGGGTCGCTGAACTCCCAGCGCAGCGTGCCATCGTCCGCGGTGAGCCGAAACGGGACCGACTTACCGCCGGTGCGCAATCGTCCACGGATCGTCTGCTTCTGCGCCATCTGCGCGTCGCGGACGCTCTCCATGATGGCGCGAGCGGAGGGCGGCGCATCCGCGGAGTGGACGGAAGCGCTGAGGAGGAAGAGGCACGCGAGGGAGAGGCGAGGGAAGGAAATCACGGAGTGGAATGTCCAATGCCAAAGGTCCGATGTCCAAGGAAGCACCAACCAACGGAATTTCCGAGCGATGCGCGCGACTCGCGAGGACGGTCCTTGCGCATTGTTTCCACAGACATTCGTCGGGCGCAGATTTCTCTACCGTTCCAGCCCGGCAATCTGTGAACATCTGCGGCCTCTGCCGACGAAATTTTTCCCGCCTTCATGGACCAAACGCTTCTTTTTCTCATCAACCGGCAATGGACGAGCCCAGGGCTCGATCTGTTCATGGCGGGCGTGTCGAGTTTCGACGTGTGGCTGCCCTTCGCCGCGCTCCTCGCTGTGGGGATCGCGATCCGCGGCGGCTTTCGCGCCCGCGCTTTCCTAGCCACGGCGCTGGTCGTCGTGGCGATCAATGACGGGGTGGTCTCGCGGTCGCTGAAGCGCGCCGTCGATCGCCCGCGGCCGCATCAATCGCTCAACGACGTGCGCCAGGTGGACCTCGCCAAGGCCAGGCCCCGCGTGCTCGCGCTCTTCAAGACGCCGAAGGTAAAGCTCTCGCGCACGACGCTGGAAGACGTGGACGGCCGCTCCTTCCCCTCCTCGCACACGATGAATACGATCTCCGTCGCGCTGGTCGCGGTGTTCTCCTTCGGACGCCGGGCGTGGTGGGCCTTCGCGCTCGCCGGGCTCGTCGGCTACACCCGCATCTATACCGGTGCGCACTGGCCGAGCGATGTGGTCACGTCGATCTTCCTCGGCCTCGGCGCGACGATGCTCTGGCTGGCCATCGCGGAGTGGCTCTGGCGCAAGGGCGCCGGGCACCTGCTGCCACGCATCCACTCGGCGCATCCGAGCCTGCTTGCGGCGTGATCTTGATGAAGATTCAACATCCAAGATCCAAGATCCAACATCCCATGCCCGCGAACACGCGGGCGCCCCAGGTCATTGGATGTCGGATGTTGAATGTTGAATGTTGGATGTTTCCCACGCGGCTCGTCCTCCCATGAACGCCCGCCGCTACCTCTTCCTCTTCCTCGGCGCGCTCACCGTCCTCCGACTTTTCCTGATCGGGCAGGTCGAGCTCTCGCCCGACGAGGCCTACTACTACCAGTGGTCCGAGCGGCTGGACTGGAGCTACTTCAGCAAAGGCCCCGGCATCGCCGTGACGATGTGGCTGGGCACGCATCTCGCCGGCGTCAGCGAATTTGGCGTGCGCCTCTTCAGCCCGCTGCTCGCGCTCGGCACGAGCCTGCTCATGTTTTCCTTTGCGAGCCGGCTCTACGGCGAGTCGGTGGGCGTGTGGACGGTGGTGATGATGAATTGCACGCCGATCTTCCAGGTGGGCGGGTTGGTCATGACCATCGACCCGCTCTCGATCTTCTTCTGGATGGCGGCGATGTACGCGTGCTGGCTGGCGCTGGAGCGCAGCCCGGCATTTTCGCTCTGGTGGCCGGCGACCGGCCTGCTCATCGGTCTGGGATTCCTCGCGAAATTCACCGCCGCCATGCAGCTCCTCTCCGTGGTGCTGGCACTCGCGATCATGCCGAAGCATCGCCGCGAATTCCGCCGCCCCGGCTTTTACACGATGGTAGCGGCCTTCGCGCTCTGCACCGCGCCGCCGATCGTCTGGAATGCGCAGCACGACTGGATCACCGCCGTGCATCTGCGGGCGCGCGGCGGACTGGAGGGGAAATTTGGAGTCGATCTGGGCGAGTGGTTCAGCTTCATCGGCGCGCATTTCGGCGTGTATTCGCCGCTGATCTTTGCGGGCTTCTGCGCCGCACTCTGGTGGGGCTGGCGCGCCGCGCGGCTGCACTCGAAGCCGCAATTTCTCCTCGCCTTCTCGCTCCCGCTGATCGCGCTGTACCTTTTCCTCGCGCTGAAGCAAGCCGGCGAGGCGAACTGGACCGCGCCCGCCATGATCAGCCTCGCGATCCTCGCCACCGCGCTCTGGCACGAAAAGGCACGCGAGCAGGCTTGGGCCCGCACCTTCTGCATCGCCGCGCTCGCCGTCGGCGCGGTCATGAGCGTCATCACGGTGAATACGGACGCGCTCCGCACTCTCGGGATCGCGCTTCCCTATCAGCGGGATCCTTCGGCGCGGCTCCGCGGACGCATCTCCGCGGCGGAGCGCATCGAGGAGTTCCGCCGGAAGTTCGAGGCGGAACTCGGCGAACCCGTCTTTCTCATCGCGAACAACTACGGCGCCGCCGCGAGCCTCGCCTTTTACATGAAGGACAAACGCCCCGAGGGCCCGGGCCATCCGCCGGTGTATGTGCCGGAGTCCGCCTACCCGGAGAACCAGTATTTCTTCTGGCCGCGCTACGACGAAAATCTCGACCTGTCGCCCGGCGAGCGTCCTCCCGACGAGTACTACACGGAGGAAATGGGCTACAACCCGTTCCTCGGCCGCACCGCGCTCTACATCACCGAACGCGCCGAAGAGCGCGCGCCATCGTCGATCAAGCGCGGCTTTGAGAGCGTCGAGATGATTGCCTGTCTCGACCAGACGCGCCGCGGACAGCCGCTGCGGCAGTTGCGCGTCTTCGTGTGCCGCAACTACAAGCAGGTGGACCTGTGACCGCGCCCGCGCTCTCCATCGTCATCCCGCTCTACAATGAGGAAGACAATATCGTGCCGCTCCAGGACGAGGTGGCCGCGGCGCTCGCCGGCATCCACTACGAACTCATCCTCGTCGATGACTGCTCGAAGGATGCCACGCTCCAGCGCATCCGGCGTGGCTCCGAAGTGCGGATCATCGAGTTCTCCAAAAACACCGGCCAGAGCGCCGCGATGTATGCCGGGGTGAATGCCGCCACGGGCGCGCGCATCGCGCTGCTCGACGGCGACCGCCAGAACGATCCCGCGGACATCCCGCGCATGCTCGCCCGGCTCGACGAAGGCTACGACCTCGTCTGCGGCTGGCGCGCGCAGCGGCAGGATAGCTGGTCGAAGAAACTCACCAGCCGCTTTGCGAACTTCGTCCGCAGCCGCTTCACCCGCGACGGCGTGCATGACACCGGCTGCACGCTGAAGGTCATGCGCCGCGAATGCCGCGAAGCGCTCGTGCCATTCTACGGCATGCACCGCTTCATCCCCGCGCTGGTCAAAGGCATGGGCTACCGCATCACCGAGATGCCCGTGAATCACCGCCCGCGCGTGGCCGGCGTGAGCAAATACGGCTTCGGCAATCGCGCCATCAAAGCGACCATGGACATGTTCGCCGTCCGCTGGCTGCTCTCGCGGCAGTTTCAGATCCGTGTCCGCCATTAACGTCGAGATGGCTCTCTTGCTTCCAAGTGGCTGGTGTGGGCGGCGCGTGAGCAAAGCGGCTGCGCCGCAAAACGGGACGCGGCCTTTCTTTTGCGCGAAGCGCTTTGGAGTGCGGCGCGTCCTCGCGCCGCTTTCTTCACGCGCGGCCTCCGCGCCACGTCCCGGACCCCTGCGCACATTCCCTTGAGATCGCTCGTCGCCATTTTCACCTCGCTGCTCTTCGCGGCGGTTCCCGGACTTCACGCTGGAGAGCCCGCGCGGCTCGACCGTGACAATCTGCGGCTCTACCACGACGCCACGGGCGAGGTGCAGCGGGTCGAGAAACTCGCCGACTGGCAGAAGCGCCGCGCGGAGATCCTGCGCGGAGTGAAGGCCATCCTGGGGCCGCTGCCGGGTGCGGCGAAGCGCGTGCCGCTGGACGTGAAGGTGGAGGAGGAGAGCGAGGAGGGCGCGCATGTGCGGCGGCGGATCACCTACCAGAGCGAGCCGGGCGGGCGGGCCCAGGCGTGGCTGCTCATCCCAAAGGCGGCGCTGGCCGAGGGCGCGGCGAAATTCCCTGGGGTGCTGTGCCTGCATCCCACGAACCGCAAGATCGGCGTCCGCACCGTCGTCGAGCCCGGCGCCGCGGCGAATCGCGCCTACGCCTTCGAACTCGCGCAGCGCGGGTACGTGGCCCTGGCGCCGGCGTATCCGCTGCTCGCCGATTACCAGCCGGACCTCGCTGCGCTCGGCTATGCGAGCGGCACGATGAAAGCGATCTGGGACAACATCCGCGGACTGGACCTGCTGGAGTCGCTGCCTTTCGTGCAGCCTGGTGGGTTCGGCGCGATCGGACACTCGCTCGGCGGCCACAACGCCGTCTTCACCGCGGTCTTCGACGAGCGGATCAAGGTCGTCGTCTCGAGCTGTGGCCTGGATTCGTTCCTCGACTACTACGGCGGCAACATCAAAGGCTGGACCCAGCCGCGCTACATGCCGCGGCTGGCGGAGTATCTGGATCGCGTGGCGGAGGTGCCGTTCGATTTTCAGGAGCTCATCGGCGCCCTCGCCCCGCGCCACGTCTTCCTCAGCGCTCCGCTCGGCGATGCGAATTTCAACTGGCAGAGCGTGGATCGGATCGCCCGCGCGGCCGCGCCCATCTTCGCGCTCCACGGAGCGAAGGACCGGCTCCGCGTCGTCCACCCCGATTGCCCGCACGATTTTCCACCGGAGATCCGGGAAGAGGCGTACCGCTGGCTGGACGCGGTGCTGCGAGCGCGCTGATCGCGGTCGATCAGAAACTCGTGCCTTCGTTCCAAACGCGAGGGGCGATCACCTTTCACTGATCGTCGCCTTCCCGTCCCAGCGGATTGCCGGGATCATCTCCGCCAGCGGCTTTCAGCATGCTGCTCCCTACCTTGGAATGGTAAGAGGAAAGGGGCTCAATTTTGACTCCGAATCTCGGATTACGTAGATTGCCATCACGGCCTGAAATCGAAGCGCGAAATTACAGGGGGCACACTTTGGAAGCGCCGCTCGTGGAAACAGTGAGCCACACGGATCGAATGGATTTTCCAGCGGAAGCGAGGAGCGGGCCTATGCTGCCCATCGCGGTTTATCAAAAGTTCCCGCCTTCTGTGCCCCGAGCGCGAGGGACGATTACCTTGCGCTGATCGTAGGCCTCCCGCGCCAGCGGGTTGCCGGAATCGGCGGATTGAGCTCTCAGATTGGGCGCGGTTTTCCGCTGTCCATAGTCGCCCTTGGCGGCTTCCGCGCCATACGCGGCGGCGACTTGCGCCTCGGCCCGCCGGAGCTGCGCGATGGCCTGCTCGACGCCGGCCTGGCGCTGGGTCTTGCCATCCTCCGCCCGGCGGACGGCGCTTTCCTTGAAGAAGGCGCTGGCGGTATTGCCACTGTCTTCGCGCTCGAGTGAGGAGGTCGGGCCGGAG